>SKFV01000274.1 GCA_007117785.1 Pseudomonas sp. | reverse complement strand
TTGAAGTGGGAAGCTTGCTGGGCACAGGCGCGAGAAAACGGTATACAGCCATTGTACGGATTTTTTTGTGGCTATTAAATGTCGCTAGTCGTTACTGGCAGGAATAATTTTGTAGTATAAAGGCAAGCCTTTGTTGCACAGGGATTTTTAGTTATCACTGCCTTGGTTCAGTGTTTGCAGCCATTCTGCGGGCACATCGTGGCGCGCTGCGAGGCTGGCTTCAGCCGTATCCGGATGAAACACGATAACCACCTGTTTGCGTTCCAGTTGCCGGCGCAGTTGAGCGACCCGACTGTCGAGGTTATCGGCATGGCCGTTATCAGTGCCATCTCGGCTGGCAAAGTCTTCAAGCAGGCGTTGCAGGGTGTCGGCTTCAAGCATCTGGTAGGGAATCAGCATCTTGTCTACGTCTCGGATGACAATGAGTGGGGTGTTACACTGCGAGCTTTGTCGCAACCTGAGTCCGGGCATGATAACCGATCCGCTGTTTTATCTCTGCGCGATTCCCGCCGTGCTGCTTTACGGCATCGCCAAGGGTGGCTTCGGTGGCAATATCGCGATTCTGTCGGTGCCCTTGATGGCGCTGGTCGTCTCCCCGGTGGTGGCGGCAGCAATTCTGTTGCCGATTCTCTGTGTCATGGATCTGGTCGCCTTGCGTACTTTTCGTGGCCGATGGCACCGGGAAAACCTGCGAATTATCATTCCTTCAGCGCTGCTTGGCGTGGTGATTGGTGGGCTGACCTTCCGCCTGCTCAATGATGCGCATATCCAGTTGTTGATTGGCGCCATTGCGATCATTTTTACCCTGAATATCTGGTTACGACGCAAAGATCCGCCTGAGCGTGCTCCCGATGTCTGGCGTGGCGGCTTTTGGGGCACCATGGCCGGGTTTACCAGTTTCGGTATCCATGCCGGTGGCCCGCCGATCAATATCTACCTGTTACCGCAGCGGCTCGACAAGACCATTCTGATGGGCACCATTGCGGTATTCTTTACCGTAGTCAATCTGGCCAAGGTGCCAGCCTACGTCTATCTTGGCCTGTTTTCGCCAGCCAATCTTTGGACCTCGCTGGTGCTGCTGCCACTGGCCCCGATCGGTGTGCGTATGGGCTTCTGGTTGTTGCAGCGCAGCAACGAAAAGCTGATTTATCAGCTCTGCTATCTGTTTCTATTCGTCACCGGCTGGAAGTTGCTCTATGACGGCTGGGCGGGTTTGACTGGCGGTTGAATCTTGCCGCGCACCAGGTCGCGCAGCAGGAAACGGTTCGGATGTAGTGCGGCCAGCAAGTCCTGTGGCAGAGGCGCGGGCTCGCCACTCAGGTAGGCGGCAATGAGTTCGCCGCTCAAGGGCGCGCTGATCAGGCCGCGGGAGCCGTGCGCGCAATTAATCCACAGGCCATCCAGCCAGGGTGCGGGGCTGTCGGGTTGTTTTGATGCGTCCTTGCCAAGTTCGGCGTAGCAACTGAGCAGCTTTTCGGCATCGGCGACCGGGCCGATCAAGGGTAGATAATCTGGTGAGGTGCAACGCAGCGAAGCGCGTGCCTTTAGCTGGCTGCTCTGGCTGCGTGCCTCTGGCCAGAATGCACCAAGGCTGGGGGCCAGACTGTCGAGCAGGTCCAGATTGCCGAGGTTTTCCTCAGCACTGGGCTGGCTGTCCAGTCGGTCAAAGCGAAAGCTGGCGCCAAGGTGGTGCTCGCCGCAGCGTGCCGGGGATATATAGCCATCGGCACAGAGTACGGTGCGAAGCGCCTGGCTTTGAGTGGTAGCCGGCAAATGCGTGATCTGCCCGCGAATAGCTTTCAGCGGCAAGTGCCGGGTCTGGACAAATTGACGGGTATCCGCCGCGGTGCAAAGTACAACCTGAGCAGCGCTGGCAAGGCAATGGTCCTGCTGGTTCAACACTTGCCAGCCCTGCACACTTTGCTGCAGGGTTATCGCCGCAGTATGCAGCATGTGGGAAATAGTCTGCTGCGTCGCCAGGGCCTGGCAAAGTGCAGGTGGATTGACCCAACCGGCAGCCGGAAACCACAAACCGCCGCTAGCCAGTGGAATGCCAGCCAGCGTGCTGGCCGCTTCCGTATCAACGGAGCACAACAAGTCAGCTGGCAAGCCAAGATTTGCCAGCTCGGCCTGACGTTTTTGCTCCTTCGGATTGCCTGGCAATTGCAGGACTCCGCAGGCTTGCCAAGTGGCGTCACCTTGTTGCAGTTGCTGGTGAAGCTGGCGCAGGCTGAAACTGTAGGCGCTGAGAATAAAGCGCGACAAACTGGTTGCGTGGGCCGATAGTTTGCAATACAGGATGCCTTGCGGGTTGCCGGAAGCTTCAGCAGCCAGGGTATCGTGGCGGTCTATCAGAGTGACCTGCCAACCCCGCCTTGCCAGCGCAAAAGCGGTGCTGCACCCGGCCAGGCCGGCGCCAATCACCACAACGGTTTTATCTGAGGGTGTGCTGGACGGTTCAGGCCGCGAAAACCAGGGCGCCCGCCACTCGGCTTTTGCTGGTTCAACCAGTTCGCCGCAGAGCATGTCGCGCTTGCGGCCAAAACCACGTGTCTTACGCATGGCAAAGCCTGCGGCCTGCAATCCTCGGCGCACCTCGCCGACGCTGGTAAAAGTCGCCAGTGTGCAGCCTGGGGCGGCCAGACGGGCCAGTTGCTGGTAGAGTGCAGGCTGCCACATGCCCGGGTTTTTTACCGGGGCAAAACCGTCGAGGAACCAGGCATCGATACCTTTGCCGGCATCCAGCAGTGGCAAGGTATCCAGCACATCACCGATCATCAGTGTCAGCGTTACCCGTCCGTCGGCAAAGCTGAAATGCTGCCAACCGGGACTGATTACCTGATATTGATCGATCAATGGCTGGCTGAGTTCACTCAGTTCTGGCCAGAGCTGCAGGGAGCGGGTCATGTCGGTTGCAGTAAGGGGGTATTTTTCACAGCTGATAAAGTGCAGGTGAGCAGTTGTCGGGGCAGTTTGCTGCCACAGTTGCCAGGCGCAGAGAAAATTCAACCCGGTGCCAAAGCCGGTTTCACCAATAACGAAGCGCCCGTCAGCAGGCAATGCGGCCCAGCGTTCGGCCAGATGGTTGTGCTGGAGAAATACAAAGCGGGTTTCTTCCAGGCCGGATTCGCGGGAGAAATAGACATCGTCGAATTGGCGCGATAACGGCTGACCATCATCGGTCCAGTCGAGTTCAGCTGAAGGGCTGGGTTTTGTCACGGGCACAGCCTGATCGGATAAAAGCCCCTAGTCTACCTGTTGTGCGTTAGTCAGGTAATATTCGGAATAATCAGCAGCAGGCCGGTAGCGAGGACAATGACGGCGATGGTGGGCAATTTGCCGCGGATCAATTGGAGCTGTTTCATGGTTGCGACCTTTTTGTTGTTATGTCACTGGCGTCGTTTGCGTATTCTCGTGAAATACAGCGCAACGTCTAATGATGTCTGGCGGCCCGGACGTTGTTGAGTCTGGTTGGCAGCCAATTAGTTTTTTCACCTGCTCTTTAATACAAGACCAAAAAATCCTGACTCTGTTCCGCAATGGTAGCTGTAATTAGTTGAGTTTGTTAGAACGTTTTGCACCATTCGCCACGCCGCATGTCGCGCTCGGCTATACTCGAATGCAAGACGAAAAAAAACCTGCTGATGCTGGGCATCAACAGGTCTCTAAACTGGTTGCGGGGGCAGGATTTGAACCTACGACCTTCGGGTTATGAGCCCGACGAGCTACCAGACTGCTCCACCCCGCGTCTGTGTGTGGCGCATTCTACGCATTTGCCGAGGGCTGTCAAGCATTTGATGAAAAAGCATTTTTTAGGCGTAGCTGTGAGCTGGATCAAGGCAATGATCGATGGGCGATGACATAATGCCATCTATTGTATATCTTGCTTGATAGCCATGATACATGATGATTGAATGAGACTACTTTGATAATCTGTCTCACAATAAAGTTACGCATAATAACAAGACACAGGTGGACTGAGTGACAGCCAACCATGAACCCTACGCACTAGCGCCCTTTCGTGCAGAGTTTCGTGATCCGCAGACTGAAGCAGCCTTTCGCAATCACGTCGAACCTGAAACAGCCAAGCACCTGAAGATTGCCCTGGGTATCTGGGCGTTCCTTATGCTCTTGTTTGCTTTGCTTGATTATCAGGATCTGGGCATCAGTACAGGCTTTTACATCCTGACCGGAATGCGCCTGCTGCAAGCTGTCATGCTGGTCGGTTTGATTCTGTTGTTAGCACGCAGACCTGACCTGGCAACCTCGGGTTGGCCTGTGACTGTGGTCGCCATCCTTGGCTTCCCGATAATGTTCGTTATCTTTTTTATCCGCCCTGATATCGCCGCGTGGAATGTCGGGGTGATTTGCATACTGCTGATCTCTATCTATGTCTTTATCCCCAATAGGCTGGTGTTCAATAACCTGATAGCTATCTTTGGCCTGGTCGGGACTCAGGTGTCGCTGGGTATTCGCGGTAGTGAACCAGGAACCCTGATCGGTTTGGTCGTTGTCATGTCGCTACCCATTATTACCGGCTATGTCGCATCTCGCCGCTTACAGATGGTGCGGCGTCAGGAATATGCCCTGCTTGAGCAGGTACATAACACCAATCAGGAATTGAGTGAGGAAATCGAGCGGCGCAAGGCGCTTGAAGTAGAGTTGCAGCGGCAGGCGACAACTGACCCCTTGACCGGATTAAGTAATCGCCGCCAATACGAGATGTTGTTCCGTCGGGAACGTGAGCGCTGCGCTCGACAAGGTGGCGCCATGGTGCTGGGTATTGCCGATCTTGACCACTTCAAACAGATCAATGATATCCATGGCCACGACCTGGGTGACCAGGCGCTGAAGCATGTGGCGAAAATCTTCCTTGAATCTCTGCGCCACTCTGATGTGTTAGGGCGTTTTGGTGGTGAAGAGTTTATTCTCTTGTTACCTGATACTCATATCAACCAGGCACAGGTGGTAGTGGAGCGGCTGCGTGAGCAGTTGAGCATCACGCCTCTGGTTGCCGACAGCTTGAGTATCCCCATGACGGCAACTTTTGCCATCACCCCGGTCAAAGTGGATGATGACAATATTGAAGACATCATCCGTCGAGCTGACAAAGGTCTGTACCACGGCAAGAAGGATGGCCGTAATCGGGTTGTAGTTGTCGCTTGAACGGGGTCCGCAAGGAGTCAGGATGCCAATTCGCGAAAAGCTGACAGGGTTTCGTTTCCTGAAATGGGGGCGTCCGGTCAGTGTAAAAAAAGCGGCTGGTTACCAGTGGGCGATCAAGCCCTGGTGGGGTGAGTTTCGTAATCCCCAGCTTGAGCAAGCCTTTTTGCAGCAACACACCCCTCTGATCGCCGGGCAAATGCAATTGGCTTTGCTGATCTGGGCTGCGCTCATGCTGCTCTTCGCTATTCCTGATTATTTGAGCCTGGGCCTTAACAGCGAATTTCTGATTCTTTTCGTCATGCGCATCAGCACCGTAGCCTGCATCCTTGCCCTCTTTGTGGCGGTGGGTTTCAGGCCTCATTTGGCCACTCGGGCTCGCTGGATTTCTCTGGTTGAGATTATTGGGATCAGCCTTTTCATGCTGGTCTATATCTATCGTCCGGATATTCTGTCCTGGACAATAACAGTGACGTTGTTAATGATTCTTGGCGTTTTGGCGCTGGTGCCGAATCGCCTGGTTGCTGCCGTGCCGGTAGCATTTTACATGGCGTTTCTTACCGCGCTGGTGCTGGAGCTTCTGGGCAGTCTGAATGTTACTGAGTTCATTGGGTTAATCGTGGTGTTCAGTTTGCCGATTGGTATTGGCTGGGCAGGGGCGCTGCGGGCCAATGTGCTGCAACGCAGGCAATTTGCCTTGCTACAGCAGTCCAAGCAGCTCAATGAGGAGCTGGCTTGTGAGATAGAAGTCCGCAAGCAGCTGCAGGAGCAGCTTCAGCGACAGGCTACCACGGACTCGCTCACGGGCCTGAATAACCGTCATCAATACGAACACCTGTTTGCCCATGAACTGTCCCGCAGTATGCGTCAACAGCAGCCCTTGTCGTTGGGCATTATCGACCTGGACCATTTCAAGCGGGTCAATGACACCTGGGGGCACTCTGCCGGGGATGAGGTGTTGCGCAGGGTGGCGCAGCTATGCCGTGAGAACTTCCGTGACATCGATATTCTTGGCCGTTTGGGCGGCGAGGAGTTTGTGGTCCTGTTGCCGGATACCGCGTTGGAGCAGGCGATTACGGTAGCCCAGCGTTTTATCGACACCCTCGCCAACACGCCAATCGATATTGGCAGTGAGAAGATTGTGGTGACCGCCACTATCGGGGTGGTTACCCGTCAGGCTGATGAAACCAGTCTGGAGGGCCTGATCAAGCGCGCTGATGCCGCGCTCTATAAAGGCAAGGATGCCGGACGCAACTGTGTGATGTCAGGCTGATACAATCCGCTCATTACTCTCTTTGGGGCGGGCCGCTGGTGCGCAAGATCATTCATATTGACTGCGACTGCTTTTTCGCTGCGATCGAAATGCGTGACGACCCGCGTTTGCGTGGCCGGCCGCTGGCGGTGGGGGGTGATCCGGGCAAGCGTGGTGTGATTGCCACCTGTAACTACGAAGCACGCGCCTATGGCGTGCGTTCGGCCATGGCCTCGGCCTATGCAAAAAAACTCTGCCCTGAGCTGCTGATTGTTCCAGGCCGCATGGCCGAATACCGTGCGGTATCGCAGAACATCCTCGCCATCTTTGCTGATTACACTGAGCTGATTCAGCCCTTGTCGCTGGATGAGGCCTACCTGGATGTGACCGATAGCCCGCATTGCCGAGGCAGTGCGACCTTGATTGCACAGGAAATTCGTCAGCGCGTGCGTGAGACGCAGGGTATTACCGTGTCTGCCGGTGTCGCGCCCAACAAGTTTCTGGCCAAGATTGCCAGTGACTGGAACAAGCCGGATGGGCAGTTCGTGATTTTACCGGACCAGGTAGATGACTTTGTCCGCACCTTGCCGGTGGATCGCCTGCATGGTGTTGGCAAGGTAACCGCGGAGCGACTCAAGCGTCTGGGCATTGATACCTGCGGAGATGTGCGCAGCTGGCGGCAGGATGATTTGCTGCGCCGCTTTGGCGTCTTTGGTCAGCGCCTCTGGCAGCTGGCCCATGGGCAGGATGAGCGCCCGGTAGTGGTTGAGCGGCAGCGCCAGTCGGTCAGTGTAGAACACACCTATGATCAGGATCTGCCGGACCTGGCAGCTTGTCTGGCGGAACTGCCCAAGCTGTTGGAGCGACTGGCCCAGCGCCTTACACCCTTGCAGGGGCAATATCGCATCAGCAAGCCTTTCGTCAAAGTCAAATTCCATGACTTTACCCAGACCACCATGGAATTGCAGGGAACGCCAGTGACGCCGGAAGGCTATGCTGAACTCTGCGCCCAGGCCTTTGCCCGCGGTTTACGTCCGGTTCGTCTGCTGGGTGTTGGGGTGCGGCTGGATTCGACGCATGATCCGCTGCACGAGCAACTGGCCTTGTTCTGAACCCGGTTCACCGTTCAAGTTAAGCGACAAGCCGCTCTTTCAGCTTTCAGCGTTCAACCAGCGGCTAGCCGCTCATAAGGCAGGCGGCTTGCCTTATATCACTGCTACCTTTGATGGTCGGCACATGGCACTTAACTGGTTAGCATCGGGTATCACCATCGGATATCAAGGAGCACACAATGAAGATGCAAGAACTGTTTGACCTAACTGGCAAGGTTGCTTTGATCACCGGCGGTACCAAGGGTCTGGGTCTGCAAATGGCTGAAGCTTTTGGCGAGCAGGGCGCCAAGGTATTTATCAGTGCCCGTAACGCGGAAGAGATTGCTGCGGTTGTGGCCGACCTCAAGAGCAAGGGCGTGGAGGCCGCTGGTCTCGCCTGTGACCTGGGTGATCTGTCGTCAGAGCCGGTAAAGCAGCTGTGTGATGCTGTCGAGCAGGCCTTTGGTACTGTGGATATCCTGGTCAACAATGCCGGTACCACTTGGGGTCAGCCCGCAGAAGAGCACAGTTATGCCGGCTGGCAGAAGGTCATGACCCTGAATGTGGATGTCTGCTTTTTGATGGCACAGGAAGTGGGCAAGCGTTTCATGCTGCCGCGCAAGTCCGGCAAGATCATCAATATCGCTTCGATTGCCGGCCTCAAGGGCAACCGCCCGAATACCGGTATTCATACTGTGGCCTACAACACCAGTAAGGCAGCCGCTATCAACCTGACGCGTGCTCTGGCGGGTGAGTGGGGACCCTACAATATCAACGTCAACGCGATTTGCCCGGGTTACTTCCCGACCAAGCTGGCCAAGGGGCTGGAGAAGGTAACTGAAGTGATCAAGGCGGGCACGCCGCTGGGACGAATTGGCGGTGAAGATGACATCAAGGGGGTGGCTGTCTTTTTCGCATCGGAAGCATCACGACACATCACAGGTCAGGCTATCGCGGTTGACGGTGGTAACTCGGTCGTTTGATGGCATGATTGGCTGACTAGCCGGTCGACGCCGGCCGGTCTGTCTGATTTACTCAGGGGCTGATCAGCCCCTGACTCAGTTGGCGGGCAGCAGCCGTAACACGCTCGCCATGCTCTTCTTCCAGTTTCTGCATGTGCTTCTCATGGAGTTTGCGTTCGCTCGGAGAAAGGTCTTTCCACGCTTGATGAGTAGGTATGTGTGCGGTTGAATCATAGATCAGCGTGAATATTTCGCAATCATGCTGGCTATTCAGGGCGCCGGAGTAGTTATCCAGCAGAACCTTGATGCGAATGCTCCCTTCGATCACGGGGACCTGTTCTGTTACCAGGCTGTTGGCAAGAAAGGTGATGTCCTCGGCCAGACGCTGGTTACGTTGCTGCTCGTTTTCACGCACCTTGGCTTGTCGCTGCCACACCTGGCGCCAGAGGGTCAGTGCATACCAACCGAGGCCGGCAACAATGATCAGGGCGATAAGGACTAACAGCAGTGTAATCGGCATGATGTCAACTCAGAGATTCAGTTTGGCTGGATCCAGGCTGCCGCTTTCCCGCAAGGTAATGGTCGGGGCCATAAACAGCCCGGTACGGATGTGGCCTTCAATGCGGTAAGCAACCGGCTGGCGATTGTCGACCAGTTTGCCGAGATCGGCAAGATGGCGCCACAAGTTGGAGCTCACGTTCAATTCAAAATATTCCGAGCCGTAGGCAGGCACATCAAAATGATTGTCGCTGACCCCGGTGGCCAGGCGAATATCGTTAAGATACACCTGATACTGCATGCCGCGAATCGGCAAGCTACGGTCGTTCGGATTATCGACACGCAGGCGCAGGCGGAAACTTTGTTCCCACAGGTTGGCCTTGAGCATTTCTACGTTGGCCAGGCTGATATCCGGCTTGTTGTAGCTTGGCCTGAGGCTGGCACAGCCGGATACAAGCATCAGGCTGAATATGGTCAGGCTGATGATCAATATACGTTGTGACATGACTCATGCTCCCTGGTCTGGCGGCTGCTATTATCGGTAGAGTTGTCGGGCAGCGCGTCTCTGTCCATACTAACCATTAATGGCTTAAAGGAAAGGCCCCGATTGGGGTTTCCGCGAGGGAGAAGGCAAATGGCAGAGTTTCAGGTGGTCTTTCAGGGTGAGATTCAGGCGGGCGTGGATGCCGAATTGGCGCAGGCTGCCATCGGTCAGTTATTCCAGCTGTCAGACGCTAACCTGCAGCGGTTGTTTTCCGGCAAGCGCATCGTGATCAAACAGGGGCTGGATGCGGCGACGGCGGACAAGTATCGGCAGGCGATCGAGCGTGCCGGGGCCT
>SKFV01000293.1 GCA_007117785.1 Pseudomonas sp. | reverse complement strand
GTGAAACTGCCAACATTCTCAATAACGCTACGGATTCAAGCCTGGTGTTGATGGACGAAGTGGGTCGCGGCACCAGCACCTTTGATGGCCTGTCGCTGGCCTGGTCGGCAGCAGAATACCTTGGCCGCCTGCGGGCTTTCAGTTTGTTCGCCACGCATTACTTCGAGCTGACCAGCCTAGCGGACACCGACCCCGGGGTCGTCAATGTCCACTTGACTGCTACCGAGCATAACGAACGCATCGTGTTTTTGCATTCCGTACAGCCTGGTCCGGCGAGCCAGAGCTACGGTTTGCAAGTAGCGCAACTGGCCGGCGTACCGCGCACTGTAATCGAGCGCGCTCGCGAGCACCTCAGTCACCTGGAGCAGCAAAGTCTGGGGCAGAGCAACCGCCCCGGCAGTACAACCGCTCATACGCCGATGCAAAATGACCTATTCGCCAGTGCGCCCCACCCGCTGCTCGAGCAGTTGCAACACATCCAACCGGATGACCTCAGCCCTCGTCAGGCATTGGAACTGGTCTACAGTTTGAAACAACAACTCTGATCAGCAATTGCCCGGATGCCGCCAGATACCTGTGCAGACGGGCAAAAACTGCTAGACTACGCGGCAAATTATAATCGCCTGATTACCTTGGAGACCCACTCATGACCTTTGTTGTTACTGACAACTGTATCAAGTGCAAATATACCGATTGCGTCGAGGTCTGCCCTGTCGATTGTTTCTACGAGGGCCCCAACTTCCTCGTTATTCATCCGGATGAGTGCATTGATTGCGCCCTCTGTGAACCTGAGTGCCCGGCGAATGCGATCTTCTCCGAGGACGAGGTACCGGAAGACCAACAGGAATTTACCGAACTGAATGCTGAACTGGCTGAAATCTGGCCGGTTATCACCGAGAAGAAGGAAGCCTTGCCGGATGCCGAAGAGTGGGATGGCGTGCCTGACAAGCTGCAGTACCTGGAGCGCTAAGCGCCACCAGAACGCAAAAAGGCCGACAACGCTGTCGGCCTTTTTTACGTTCGGAGATTCAATGCTACCTTTATTCAAGGCAAAAAAAGGGGCGGGATAACCCGCCCACTCTTCATTCCATATGTGGCATCCCTGTCTGGTCGTCCTGACCCTGATCATCCTGATAGTCCTTGACTCAAGCTCCCTGCCGAGTAGCGCTTCCCTGACGCTTGGTGCCATCATATCTTGAAACAGTCAGGTTACAAGCTCACCCATATAGGTGACCATTAAGTCACAAAATCTATAATACTGTTTACTTTCAAGATCTTACAGAATACACGACAACGAAGCGCCACATTTCCGCACAGCACGTCACTGCATATGCTTACACGCTTTGTAGGCGATCTCTTACACAAGAGCCTCGGAGAACTCATCTTTTCAGTGAGTGAAGACGAAAAAAAGCCCGGCACTGCATGCAGTACCGGGCTTTGGCGGGTCCGAACTGGCTTACATCATGCCGCCCATGCCGCCCATACCACCCATGCCGCCCATATCAGGCATGCCGCCACCAGACTTCTCGTCATCCGGCAGATCAGCAATCATGGCTTCAGTGGTGATCATCAGGCTGGCTACCGAGGCAGCAGCCTGCAGTGCGCTACGGGTTACCTTGGCAGGATCCAGAATACCCATCTCGATCATGTCACCGTATTCACCGGTAGCTGCGTTGTAACCGTAGTTACCTTCACCGGCCTTGACATTCTGCAGAACAACGGCAGCTTCGTCACCCGAGTTGGTTACGATCTGACGGAGTGGCGCTTCAACAGCACGCTGCAGCAGACGAATACCAACGTTCTGCTCTTCGTTGTCACCCTTGAGGTCTTTCAGAGCAGCCAGGGTACGAACCAGGGCTACACCGCCGCCAGGTACAACACCTTCTTCAACGGCTGCACGGGTTGCGTGCAGGGCGTCTTCAACGCGGTGCTTCTTCTCTTTCATTTCGACTTCAGTTGCCGCGCCGACCTTGATCAGGGCAACACCGCCAGCCAGCTTGGCCAGACGCTCTTGCAGTTTTTCACGGTCGTAATCAGAAGTGGTGTCTTCCACCTGCTTGCGGATCTGGGCAACGCGGGCTTCGATATCAGCCTTGGCGCCAGCGCCATCAACAATGGTGGAGTTATCCTTGTTGATCTGCACGGTCTTGGCTTGACCCAGATGCTCCAGAGTGGCGCTTTCCAGGCTCAGGCCAACTTCTTCGCTGATCACGGTACCGCCAGTGAGGATAGCGATATCCTGCAGCATGGCCTTGCGACGATCACCAAAGCCCGGGGCCTTGACGGCAGAAACCTTGACGATACCACGCATGTTGTTGACTACCAGAGTCGCCAGGGCTTCGCCCTCAACGTCTTCAGCAATGATCAACAGGGGGCGACCGGCCTTAGCAACGGCTTCCAGCACGGGCAGCAGCTCGCGGATATTGGAGATTTTCTTGTCAACCAGCAGCAGGTAAGGATTGTCCAGGTCAGCAGACATGGTTTCCGGCTTGTTGACGAAGTAAGGCGACAGATAGCCACGATCAAACTGCATGCCTTCAACCACAGACAGTTCGTTGTCCAGGCCAGAGC
>SKFV01000098.1 GCA_007117785.1 Pseudomonas sp. | reverse complement strand
CCACACTCCTCCGCCAACACCCCGCCTTCCACCTCTATCCGGTGATTCAACCACGGCTGCTGCAAGGTCTGACTGCGGCTGACCACTGCCCCTGAGCGCGGCTCACTGGCACCGAATACCAGCCGCTGAACACGGCTATGCACCAGCAAACCACTGCACATGGTGCAGGGTTCGAGAGTGACGTAAAGGATTGTTCCGGGTAGACGATAATTGGCCTCTGCCGCTGCGGCTTGGCGCAGGGCGACCATTTCAGCATGGGCACTGGGATCATGGGAACTGATGGGTTGATTGAAGCCACGGCCAATAATCTGACCGTCGCGCACCAGCACCGCGCCAACAGGCACTTCACCTGCCGCGGCACCCTTGCGCGCCTCCTCAAGGGCAACGCGCATAAAGTCGATATCTGCCGGTGTCATTTGTTCATCCTCTGCCAGAGCGGCAGAGGATAAACCATTCGCCGGCAATCGGCATCAGACCAGTTTGCGCTCGCGCAGTAAACCAAGCACCTTGTCGACACAGGAATCCAGATCGAGGCTGGCCGTATCCAGCACCAGATCGGCGTCTTCTGGCGCTTCATAGGGGTAGGACACACCCGGAATGGTATCCGGCACATTAGCCGCATAGAGCCCGGACGGATCACGCGCCTGGCAGACATCCAGTGGCGTATCCAGGTGCACCAACAGGCAACGATCGCCGAGGATGTAGCGGGCAGTGGCTCGACTCTCTTCGGTCGGCGCCACAAAGGCACCCAGCGCAATCAGGCCCGCTTCATTCATCTGCCGGGCAATGCGGGCACCCTTGTGCAGGTTCTCGGCACGCCCAGCCGCATCCTGGGTCAGACCCTTGCTCAAATCCTGACGCAACACCTTGCCATCCAGCACATAGCAGGCACGGCCAGCGTCAAACAGCTTGCGCTCAAGCGCATAAGCCAGGCTGCTCTTGCCCGAGCCGGACAGACCGGTAAACAGAATGGTCACCGGCTCCTGGCCAAAGCGCTCGGCGCGCTCACGCGCACTGACGTGAGCAAAGCGACCATGCTGACTGCCACTGGTGTTCTGCCCCATCAAAGGCTTGGCGACAATCATGCCGGCAGCGACAGTCGCGTTGGTCATGCGGTCGATAACGATAAAGGAACCCGACGTCGGATTGCTCAGGTAGGCATCATAAGCAATCGGGCGCTCCAGGCTCAGCTCGACCACACCAATCTCGTTCAGGCCCAGCTGGGCAGCCTCTTGTGCCTCCAGCGTATTGACATCAATCCGCTGCTGAATACGGGTAAACGACCCCGGGCTGTAACTGGTTGCGCGCTTGATGTCGTACTTGCGTCCCGGCTGAAGCGGCTGCTCGGCCATCCACACCAGGTTGGCAACAAAATGATCACCGACCAACGGGCGGTTATCGACGTGGGCCAGCATATCGCCACGCGAGCAATCAATCTCGTCTTCCAGTGTCAGTGTGACTGCCTGGCCGGGACCGGCCACTTCCAGCTCGCCATCAAAGGTCACGATCGACTTGACCCGACTGGTCTTGCCCGAGGGCAGCACCACCAGTTCATCGCCCTTGTGCACGACGCCGGAAGCAATGGTTCCGGCAAAGCCGCGGAAATTCAGGTTCGGACGGGTCACCAGCTGGACCGGGAAACGCAGATCTCTGAGGTTGCGATCGGCAGCAATTTCCACCGTTTCGAGGATTTCCATCAGCGTCTGGCCCTCATACCAGGGGCTCTGCTCGCTGCGGTTGACCACGTTGTCACCCTTGAGCGCAGACATGGGCACAAAGTGCACACTGTTGCCGTCCAGCGTATCCAGCCCGGCAGCGAACTGGCGGTAATCATCACAGATGCGCTCGAACACGGCCTGATCAAACCCCATCAGGTCCATCTTGTTCACCGCCACCACGATATGCTTGATACCCAACAAGGAAGCGATAAAGCTGTGCCGCTTGGTTTGCGTCTGCACGCCGTGACGGGCATCAATCAGGATGATCGCCAGGTCACAGGTCGAGGCACCGGTCGCCATATTGCGCGTGTACTGCTCGTGGCCGGGGGTATCGGCAATAATGAACTTGCGCTTGGTGGTGGAGAAATACCGGTAGGCGACATCAATGGTGATGCCCTGCTCGCGCTCGGCCTGCAAGCCATCAACCAGCAAGGCCAGATCAACCTCTTCACCGGTAGTACCGGATTTTTTTGAATCCTTGGTAATGGCTTCCATATGATCTTCATAGATCATCTTGGAATCGTGCAGCAGGCGCCCGATCAGGGTGCTCTTGCCGTCATCCACATTGCCACAGGTCAGAAACCGCAACAGCTCCTTGCGCTCGTGCTGGGCGAGGTAGGCCAGGATGTCCTGACCGATCAAATCGGATTGGTGACTCATGTAATTCTCTCCGGCCGCATGCCGCGCTTAGAAGTAGCCTTGACGTTTCTTTTCTTCCATCGAGCCCGCCGAGTCATGATCAATGACACGGCCCTGGCGCTCGGAGGTCTTGGCCAACAACATTTCCTGAATGATGTCCGGCAGGGTGGTGGCCGTCGATTCGACAGCTCCCGTCAGGGGATAACAACCCAGGGTGCGGAAGCGCACCATCTTCTTCTGGATGCTAGCCTTCTGTTCCGGGGTCAGGTGCTCGAGGATTCGCTCATCATCGATCATCACCTGGGCACCGTTAAGCTCCACCACGTCACGCTCGGCCGCAAAATACAGCGGCACAATCGGAATGCTTTCCATATAGATGTATTGCCAGATATCCAGCTCGGTCCAGTTCGATAGCGGGAACACGCGGATACTTTCGCCCTTGTGTACCTTGCCGTTGTAGATATTCCACAGCTCCGGACGCTGATTCTTCGGGTCCCAGCGGTGGTGCTTGTCACGGAAGGAATACACCCGTTCCTTGGCACGGGATTTTTCCTCGTCACGCCGGGCACCGCCAAAGGCGGCATCAAAACCGTACTTGTCCAACGCCTGCTTCAAGCCCTGGGTTTTCATCACATCGGTGTGCACCGCGCTACCATGAGTGAACGGGCCAATGCCCTGATCCACCCCTTCCTGATTCTTGTGCACCAAGAGGTCGAGATCCATTTCCTCGACCATCTTCTTGCGAAACTCGTACATTTCGCGGAATTTCCAGCCGGTGTCCACATGCAAGACCGGAAACGGCAAACGACCCGGATAAAAGGCCTTGCGCGCCAGATGCAGCATCACGGCCGAATCCTTGCCAATCGAATACAGCATCACCGGGTTCTGAAATTCAGCCGCCACTTCACGAATGATGTGGATGCTTTCAGCTTCCAGCTGCTTGAGATGAGTCAATTTTTCCAGCATGGCACACTCGCGGATTCAGAAAGGGATGCCCAGCACCCCGAAAACAGGATGCGGCGATTGTAGCAAAGGGCAAAGCTTATAATAAGCGCCCAATCTAGAATCTTAGGATATAAGCATATGCGGAAGTGGTTGGCCGTGGAGTTGTTTGGCGTATGACTGCTGATGAACCAAACGATGCTAATTACAGAGGCCCCATAATCAGAGCCTCTTAAGCTAGCGTGCAATGAACTGACCCATCCTTGGATCCTCTGCGTCTGCGTGCAATTACTCGCCAGGTGGGCGCACCTTGACACCACTCCCTTTGCCCGCACTGCCCCCCGAATTGATCCGCACCCCCGGACCTTTCAGACTGACGCCGCCGGGGTCTAGTTTAAGTAGGCTGCCGCCGCCCTTGGCGGTGAGCTCCATGCCGGCATCGATGACCAGCGTCTGGCCGGCGTAGTAATGGATTTCATTGCCGGCACTGATCAGTTGCGCTTGATCGGCTTTACTGTGCTGGCTGCCGTGCACGGTCAGATGATCATCGGCGTCGATTTCTACCCGACGTTCGCCGTGCAGGCGTTGGCGGGTATCGCCGTCGGTTTCGCGGTAGTGGTCGTCACCGATCTTTTCGTGACGTTGGTGGGCGACGTCAATGCGATGGTCGTTGCCGATGCGATGATCCCAGTCTCGCTGGGCGTGGATATAGATCTGTTCGGCGCCGGCGCGGTCGTCGATGCGTACTTCGTTGTAGCCGTCGCCGCCGGGGCTGCTGAGGCTTTTGAACACGCTGCGGGTGTTGTGTTCGGGTAGTTCATAGGGCGGGCGGTGCAGGCCGTGGTAGAGGCTACCGATGATCAGTGGGTGATCGGGGTCGCCATCGAGGAAGCTGACCAGTACTTCCATGCCGACGCGGGGGATGCTGATGGCGCCATAGCCGTTGCCGGCCCAGCCGCTGGCGACCTGTAGCCAGCAGCTGGTGCTGTCGTCGCCCTGCCCTTCTCGATCCCAATGGAACTGGACTTTGACCCGGCCGTGTTCGTCGCAGTGGATTTCTTCACCCTCGGGGCCGGTGACTATGGCGCTTTGGGTGCCGTACAGGCGGGGTTTGGGGTAGGTGTTGGTTGGGCGCCAAGGGTAGTCCCAGGGGGTGGCTTGGAAGTGGTTGCGGTAGCCCTGGTCAAAAGTTGCGTCAGTTCCTGACGGCTTTCTTTCCCCCTCTCCCCAGCCCGCCCAAGGGCCCCCGGCCCCTGGACTGCCGTCCAGGGTCGTTCCGGCGGGCGAAGCAGTGCTTCGCTCATTCCGCCTCCACCCCGCGAGGGGAGAGGGGGTAAGAGCTGCGGCCATTGTGTCTGCGGCTGCGAATTCTTCGAGGACTTGGGGTTGTTTGCCTTGGTGGGTGATCTGGGTGATTAGCCAGAGGTCGTTCCAGGCGGTGTTGGGGTGGTCTTCCAGGGGGAGGAAGTGGCCGCTGCGCAGGGTGGGTTGGTCGCTGGTGCCGCTGGCTACTTTGCTGTCGCTGCGCTTGGCCTCGAGTTGGCGTTGGGCCAGGCGTTTGCCGTGGGGGCGTTCGCTGAAGCTGCCGGGGTAGTTGTAGGCTTCCAGGGTCGGCAGGCTGTCGTGGCTGGCATCGCTGTGCAGTTGCAGTTTGGGTTTGTCGAAGCGGTAGTCGCGGTGGCTGATCTGGCTGCTGCGGGTCTGGTGGCGCAGGCGGAAGCGTTTGATCACGGGTTCGTCGGCGACCATGCCGGTGCCCTGGGCAAAGCCGACCGGGTCGAGCTGCGGGAAGGCGGTCTGGTCGTCGGCGAAAATCAGTTCATGGCCCTGTGGGCTGTGCTGGAAGTGGTAGTGAATGCCTTCTTCGGCACACAGGCGCTGGATGAAGTCGAGGTTGCTTTCGTTGTATTGGGTGCAATAACGGCGTTCGGGGTAGTCGCTGCCTAACTGGAAGCGAAAGGCGTCACTGGGGATGCCTTGGGCCTGGAGGACGCGGCTGATGATCTGCGGCACGGACAAATGCTGGAAGATGCGCTGGTCGCGGCAGTGGCGCAGGTAGTCCAGTTGCGGTACCAGGGTGATCTGGTAGCGGTGCAGGCGCTGGCCGCCTTCGTCCTGGCTGGCGGCGGCGATCAGGCCGTGAATCACCTGGTCGGGGCCGATGGTCAGGCAGGCGGGCTGGTGCAGCAGGCTGTCCAGATCGATATCCGGCTGTTCGCTGATCAGGTCGAGCTCAAAGCAGTAACACTGCGACAGGGCTTCTGTGCCATGGAAGGCGAGCACCTTGAAGTCGTGTTCCAGGGTGCTGATATCGAGGGTAAAGGCCGCGTGATTGGCTGGGCTGAACATCCGCTGTTCCTTGCGATGAAGGCTGATCCGTGGCGCGGAACCGGAGGTGGCTCACGCGCAGGCGCGAATTATGGCGGAAAGTAAAAAATTTATCTGTGAACCAGTTGGCAGAATGAGAAATTGGTGGTGAAAAAATTGGCGGTGAAACCGGACCAGACACAACGCTCAACGATTCAGCTCATACACCGCCATATTCAAGGCCGACGCCAGATTCAATGACTCCACTATGGCCGCACCCGGAATGGTAAAGCGCTGCGCCTTGATTGCGCTCAGCGCCTCTGCAGGCACACCACGGGCCTCGTTACCGAACAGGTAACAGTCGTGCTGCTGGAAGTCTGCATGGGTGATGGCATCACCACCGATATCCAGACAGGCAATACACGGGTAACGACTGGCCAGCGCATCCAGACTGACCTCGGTTTCCAGCGGTACGTGGAAAATTGCACCCATGCTGGCACGCACCACTTTCGGGTTGTAAGGGTCCACACTGCCGGGACTGAGCAAACAACGAAAGCCACCAAACCAGGCCAAAGTGCGCAAGATGGTGCCCAGATTGCCGGGGTCCTGGACTTCATGCAGGTAGACGGCCCTTTCCCCGGCCACGGCTGCAGCGTTCGCAGTCGCGGGCAAGGGAGCAACCGCGATAATGCCCTGCGGAGTCTTGGTATCGGCCAACTGCGCCATTTGCTTGTCGCTGAGCAGTTGTTTTGGCCAGGTGCCGGGCCAGTCCTGATAGGCACTGGTGACAAACAGCTTGGCCTGTTGCCAGTGCGGGTTGCTGGCAGCCGCTTTTTCCAGCTCCAGCACCAGGTGCTCGCCCTCGACCAGAAAATGCCCGAGGGACTGGCGGTATTTCTTCTGTTGCAGCTTTTTCGCGTCATCCAGCTTCACGCGCGGGCTTCCTGTACCTGGGCTGCCAGACCGGCATCGGCCAGCATGGCTTTGGCGACCGCTTCGGCAACCTTGATGCCGTCTACCCCGGCAGACAGGATGCCACCGGCATAGCCCGCGCCCTCACCGCCCGGATACAGCCCACGGGTATTCAGGCTTTGCAGGGTTTCGCGATCGCGGGTGATACGCACCGGCGATGAGGTGCGGGTTTCGATGCCGGTCAGTAGCGCATCGGCGCGGTCAAAGCCGCGAATCTGCCGGCCAAACGCCGGCAAGGCTTCACGGATGGCTTCTATGGCGTAATCCGGCAATGCAGACGCCAGATCACCCAGCAGTACGCCGGGCTTGTAGGAAGGCTCGACCTTGCCGAGCTTTTCCGAGGGCTTGCCGGCAATAAAATCGCCGACCAGCTGCGCGGGGGCGCAGTAATCGCTGCCGCCCAACTCATAGGCTTTGCTTTCCAGCTGCTCCTGCAGAACGACCCCTGCCAGGGCATCGCCCGGAAAATCCTGCTCGGGGTCAATATTCACTACGATGCCGGCGTTGGCGTTGCGCTCGTTTCGTGAGTACTGGCTCATGCCGTTGGTGACTACCCTGCCCGGCTCGGAGGTTGCGGCAACCACGGTACCGCCGGGGCACATGCAAAAGCTGTACACAGCCCGGCCATTCTTGGCGTGATAAACCAGCTTGTAATCAGCTGCGCCGAGGGACGGGTGACCGGCATATTTGCCCAGCCGGGCGCGGTCGATCAGGCCTTGCGGGTGCTCAATGCGAAAGCCGATGGCAAAGGGTTTGGCTTCGAGAAACACGCCGCGCTGGTGCAGCATACGAAAGCTGTCGCGGGCGCTGTGCCCCAACGCCATGACCACATGACGGCTTTCCAGTTGCTCGCCGCTGGCCAGTTCAACGCCGCGCACCTGGCCGTCTTCCAGCAGCAGGTCCGTCACTTTTTGCTCAAAGCGGATCTCGCCGCCAAGGCTGATGATCTCTTCGCGCATGCGCGATACCACGCCGGTCAGGCGGAAGGTACCGATATGCGGCTTGCTGACGTAGAGGATTTCTTCCGGCGCGCCAGCCTTGACGAATTCCGCCATCACCTTGCGGCCATAGAACTTGGGATCCTTGATCTGGCTATACAGCTTGCCATCGGAAAACAGGCCGGCGCCGCCCTCGCCAAACTGCACGTTGGATTCCGGTGACAGCTGCTTGTTGCGCCACAAGGCCCAGGCATCCTTGGTCCGCCGGCGCACATCCTTGCCGCGCTCCAGCACAATCGGCCGAAAGCCCATCTGTGCCAGCAACAAGGCAGCAAACAACCCGCACGGGCCGAGCCCGACCACAATCGGACGTTCGCTGAAACCAGCCGGCGCCTGAGCGACTGGGTAGTAGGCCGTGTCGGGGGCCGGGCGCACGTGTGTGTCATCGGCAAAGCGCGCCAGCACCGCGGCCTCATCCTGCACGGCCAAATCAATGATGTAGACGAACTTGATCTCGCTGTTCTTCTTGCGCGCATCGTAGCTGCGCTTGAACACAGTAAACTGCTGCAGCTCGTCATTGCGCAGTTGCAGGCGTTGCAGAATCGCTTCGCGCAGCGCTGATTCCGGATGATCGAGGGGTAATGCCAGTTCGGTAACGCGAATCATGATATGTCCTGACGCCGCAGCATGGCCCGGCAGGGTGCAATGGAAAAAGTGCGCCCATTGTACTGCCGTGCCGGTTGCCTGTCAGGCGCTCGGGTGCTTTTGCCGCCAGGCCGGCGGCGGCGTACAATGCAGGCTTTCCAGTAGCGAACAGAAGATAGCCTATGGCCCGTTCCAAAAGCAGCAAGCGCTGGCTCGACGAGCACGTCAACGATCCCTTTGTGAAGCAGGCCCAGATTGACGGTTACCGCTCGCGCGCCAGTTACAAGCTGATCGAGATCAACGACAAGGACCGACTGATCCAGCCGAATATGCTGGTGGTCGATCTGGGCTCGGCGCCGGGCGGCTGGTCCCAGGTGGCGGCCAAGCTGGTCGGCCACAAGGGCCGCGTGGTGGCTTCGGATATTCTGGAGATGGACACCATCGCCGGGGTCGAATTCATCCAGGGCGATTTCACCGAGCAGGCAGTGTTTGACCAGATCATGGCGACACTGGATGGCGCTCTGGCGGATGTGGTGATCTCGGATATGGCGCCCAACATCAGTGGCGTCAATGTAGCTGATCAGGCCGCATCCATGTATCTGGTCGAGCTGGCCCTGGATATGGCCTGCCAGGTACTCAAACCCAAAGGCAGTTACGTCGCCAAGTTATTTCACGGCGAAGGCTATGACGAATACGTGAAATTGGTGCGCGAGTCTTTCGACAAGGTATCGGTGCGTAAACCGGACTCTTCAAGAGACCGGTCACGTGAAGTCTATCTGGTCGCCAAAGGGTTTCGCGGCGCCTGAGCCAGTCATACCGGGTTATCGATATCGATAAACGCGTAGTCCAGCCCAAAGCGTTCGGCCAGATGCGCGCCCAGCGCCCGCACGCCACAGCGCTCGGTGGCATGATGCCCGGCAGCAAAGTAATCAATGCCGTTTTCCCGCGCCGCATGCACGGTTGGCTCGGAGATCTCACCACTGACAAAGGCATCCACCCCCAGTGCAATCGCCTTGTCGATATAGCCCTGGGCCGCACCGGTACACCAGGCAATACGCTTGATCGGGCGGTCATGCCCGGCAATATGCAGCGGCGCACGCTCCAGTACCAGATCCAGCTGCAAAGCCAGCTCAGCACCGCTGCAGGCATGAGCCAGCTCACCGTGCAGGCCGACCGAGCGCGGATTGCCCGGCTCCAGACCACCACTGATCTGCCAGCCCATCAACTGGGCCAACTGCGCGTTATTACCCAGCTCGGCGTGCACATCCAGCGGCAGGTGGTAAGCCAGCAGGTTCAGATCATGTGCGAGCAAGGCCTTGAGCCGACGTTGCTTGCTGCCCACCACGGCAGCAGGTTCGCCTTTCCAGAAATAACCGTGATGCACCAGCAGCAGATCAGCATCAGCCGCAATCGCGGCATCCACCAGTGCCTGACTGGCCGTGACACCACTGACAATCTTGCGAATAGTGCCACGCCCTTCGACCTGCAGGCCGTTTGGGCAGTAATCGGCAAAGGCATCACTGTCCAGCAGTTGATTGCAATAAGCGACCAGTTCACTACGCGCGACCATGCGAGCCTCCTCAACGAATTATAGCTCCATTGTCCCGACTCCCCAGGCAGCTGACAAGCCAGAAACCTGCAAGCGCTTGACATCAGTCGTATACTATCGCCAAGTAGGTGCCAGGCGCCTGACCTTTGACGGATACCAAATTG
>SKFV01000053.1 GCA_007117785.1 Pseudomonas sp. | reverse complement strand
CGAGGCAGAGCCTCCATTGATCAGCACCACCACGGGCACTTCACCACTGGGATTGTGTGTGGTGGCATTGAAGCGCATCTCGGCATTACTCAGACGCCCTTCGGTGTAAACGATGTTGCCGCCAGCCAGAAAACTGTCCGCCACGCCCACTGCCGCCTGCAGCACGCCGCCCGGGTTATTGCGCAGATCCAGCACCAGCCCCCTGAGCTCGCCGGCTTTCAGCTCCGTCAGCTTGCGCCGCACGTCGTCGGCCGTATTGTTCTGGAACTGGGTGATGCGCAGGTAGGCATAGCCGTCATCCAGCATCTGGCTACGCACACTTTGCACCCGGATCACCGCACGGGTCAGTTCCACCTCAAAGGGCCGGCCGCTATCGCGTACCACTGTCAGAGTAATGTTGGAGCCGACTTCACCGCGCATCTTGTTGACCGCATCCATCAGGCTCATGCCCTTGGTCGGCTGCTCATCCAGCTTGATGATCAGGTCACCGGCTTCGATACCGGCCCGCGCTGCGGGGGTATCATCAATCGGTGAGATCACCTTGATAAAGCCGTCTTCCTGACCCACTTCAATACCCAGACCACCGAATTGCCCGGTAGTACTGTCCTGCAGGCCGCGGAAAGCTTCCGGCTCCAGATAGGCTGAATGCGGGTCCAGCCCTTCGAGCATACCGCGAATGGCATTCTCCAGCAGAGTGGCGTCATCAACGGGCTCGACATAAGCAGTGCGTATGCGCTCCAGCACCTCGACAAAGGTACGCAGCTCGTTCAGCGGCAATTGCCCTTCTTGCAGGCTATCATCGGTCTGCGCCACGGCCACGCCGATGGACAAACTCAACACACAGAGCAGCAGGGCACGCAGACAAGTCATGGAATTCCCCCAACAGGAAAAAAGTAGCATCAGCTAGACAGCATACACCAGGCCATAGGGTCCAGTGCTCGCCCCTGATGACGAATGGCAAAATACAGACCGGCAACGGCCTGTCCACCACTGCTGCCCACTGTGGCAATGGCCTCACCAGGCTGCACCCAGGTGCCGACTTCATGCAACAGACTCTGATTATGCCCATACAGGCTGAGATAGCCTTGGCCATGATCAAGAATCAGCAGGAGCCCCGATCCGCGCAACCACTCGGCAAAGACGACTCGACCACCGTGAATGGCGTGTACCGCAGTACCTTCTTCAGCACCGATCAGCAGGCCATCCCAGCGCAAACGCTCGTCTTCGCCGCGCTGACTACCATAGCGGGCCTTGACCTCGCCTTTGACCGGCATTGGCAGCTTGCCTTTGGCCTCGGCGAACGGCAGGCTCCCGGCCGGCGTGGGAATGCTGGTGATCGCCTGATCCAGACGGTCAATCAATTCATTCAGCGCCTTGCGTTCAGCCTGCTGGGTTTCCAGGCGCCGGGTCTGCGACCCTTCCTGTTCGCGCAACTGGGTCAACAGCCGGCTGCGCTGACGTTGCTGCTGCTCGACCGCAGCCGTGCGCTCTTGCAGTTGCGTGCGATCGCCTTGCAAGCGTTGCTGCTGACGCACCGTAGCCTCACGGGTCTCGCGAATCTCGTTCAGTGTCGCGCGGTATTGATCCAGCTCGCGCACCCGCGCCTGGCTGACGTGCTGGTAGTAACGCAGCATCCGTGACATACGTGCCGGATCATCCTGATTGAGCAGCACCTTGAGGTAATCCTGATCACCGGCCATATAGGCAGCCCGGGCCTGGCGAGCGATCTGTTCGTGCTGGGCTTCCAGGGCAAGCTGCAAACGCTGATTATCCTGCCGCAGCTCCTGCAGGCGCACTTCGCTATCCTTGATCTGCTGTTCCAGCTCACGGCTTTCCCGTTGCAGGCGGCCGATATCGCTTTCACTTTCCTGTAGCTCGCGCTGCAGGCCACTCATTTCCTGTTGCAGACCCTTGAGCACATCACGCAGTTGCTTGATTTCAGCCTCGGTGGCCTGCAACTGTTCGCGTGCCTGCTCGGCAGTTTCCGGCTCGTCTGCCAACACCTGACCCATACTCAAGCCAATGGCGAGCATTCCGATTGCCATGCTTCGACACCATCCTGGCTGGCTGCGCATGCACTTACCCCCGTTAGTTCAGACTGGCAATACTGCGCCCGGTCATTTCCGCTGGCTGCTCCAGACCAAGCAAGGTCAGCATGGTCGGCGCCACATCGGAGAGAATACCCCCGTCACGCAGACTCACCGCCCGAGGCCCGACGTAGACGAAGGGCACAGGCTCACAGGTGTGCGCGGTATGCGCCTGACCCGTGGAATGATCGGACATCTGCTCGACATTACCATGATCAGCCGTAATCAGCGCTTCACCACCGACCTGCTGCAGCGCCGCGACAATACGCTGCATGCAGCCATCCAGGCACTCGACCGCCTTGACGGCAGCGTCGAATACGCCGGTATGGCCAACCATGTCGCCATTGGCATAATTGACCACAATAACGTCATAGCGCTGCTGCTCGATGGCTTCGACAATACGATCAGTCACTTCCGGCGCACTCATTTCCGGTTGCAGATCATAGGTGGCCACCTGCGGTGACGGCACCAGAATGCGTTCTTCACCGTCAAAGGGCTCTTCCCGACCGCCGGAAAAGAAGAAAGTGACGTGAGCGTACTTTTCTGTTTCGGCGATCCGTAGCTGGGTCTTGCCCTGCTTGGCCAGGTATTCACCCAATACGTTGTTCAGCGAAGCTGGCGGATAGGCGCAGGGCGCAGGAATATCCGCCGCATACTGGGTGAGCATAACGAAACCGGACAAACACGGCTGCCGCTGACGGCTAAAGCCGGTGAAGTCAGGCTCAACAAAAGCCCGACTGAGCTCACGTGCGCGGTCAGCGCGGAAGTTCATGAAAATCACCGCATCGCCATCTGCAACGCTGACCGGATCACCGATACTGGTTGCCTTGACGAACTCATCGCTTTCGCCGCGTTCATAGGCGGCAAGCAGACCATCAACGGCACTCGGGCTGACAAATGCAGCCTGGCCGTCAACGATCAGGTTGTAAGCCGACTCGACTCGATCCCAGCGGTTGTCGCGGTCCATGGCAAAGTATCGCCCGATCAGGCTGGCCGTGCGCCCCTTGCCGAGACGAGCCCAGGTCTCATCCAGCAATTTCAGCGAGGCCTCGGCGCTTTTCGGTGGGGTATCACGGCCATCAAGGAAGGCATGCAGATAAATATGGTCTGCCCCCTGCCGCGCGGCCAGCTCGGCCATGGCGACCAGGTGCTCTTCATGGCTATGCACACCACCCGGCGACAACAGGCCAATGATATGCACCGCCTTACCCGCAGCGACAGCCTTATCGACGGCCTGGCAAATTGTCGGATTGGTAAAGAAGTCACCATCACTGATCGCCTTGGTTACCCGGGTAAAGTCCTGGTAGACCACGCGACCGGCACCCAGATTCATGTGGCCGACCTCGGAATTGCCCATCTGGCCGTCAGGCAAGCCGACATCCATGCCCGAGCCGGACACCAGGGTATGCGGTGAATCTCGCCACAAGGTGTCCCAGAACGGAGTCTGTGCCGCCATGATGGCATTGGAGTCGGCTGACTCGCTGTGGCCAAAACCGTCAAGAATCATCAAAACCAGGGGTTTGGGAGCTGCACTCATAAGTCGGGGACTCGCCTTTGTGTCAATAGATCAAATACCTTTAGTTTACTTGCCCGGCCGGGTACTGTCATGCCGCGCCGTCTATCCGCGCGATACAAGCAGTCAATGCTACCGACAAAGAGCCCGCAAGCGGTTCTGTGCCGAGCCACTGGCGTGTATACTGGCTGGCTTTTACACACCCTGGAAACCATCTGCATGCAGTTTCTTAATCAGCTCATTGAATTTATCGGCAACAACCCCTTACTGGTGACCGCTTTTGTTGTGGTGCTGACCCTGCTGATCATTACCGAAGGCCGCAAGGCCGGTCAGGTGCTTGGCTCGCAACAGGCCACCCAGTTGATCAACAAGGAAAACGCCCTGATTGTTGACGTGCGCCCGAAGAAGGACTTTGCCGCCGGACATATCGTCGATTCGCGCAATATTCCAGCCGATCAATTGGTCAAGCGCATGAGCGAGCTTGAAAAATACAAAGATCAACCCATATTACTGGTATGCGCCAACGGCCAGCATGCCGGCCCTTGCGCCAAAGAACTCAAGGCCGCCGGTTACACCAAGATCAACCGCCTTTCCGGCGGCGTCAATGGTTGGCGTGCCGACAACCTGCCAGTGGTGAAGTAACATGCCCGAGATCATCATGTATTCCAGCAATTACTGCCCGTTCTGTATTCGGGCCAAACAACTTCTGGAAGGCAAAGGCCTGACTTTCGAGGAAATTATCGTCGACGGCCAGCCACAATTGCGCGCCGACATGACCCGCCTTGCGGGTGGCCGCACCTCAGTGCCACAAATCTGGATCGGCCAGACCTATGTCGGCGGTTGCGATGAGCTGCTGACCCTGGAACGCAGCGGGCAACTCGATCCGCTGTTGGCCAACTGAAACAATAAACCAGTACGCTTTATTACATTAATCAATCAGCAGTCAAAAAGGACCCAACATGGCCGAGCAAAACCAGAACAATCAAGCCGCCAATGGCGCCCAGGGCGAGCAACCGCAAGTTCAGTTCAGCTTGCAGCGTATTTATGTCAAGGATATTTCTTTTGAGTCACCCAAGGCTCCGGAAGTGTTTCAGGCGCAGTGGAACCCACAGGTCAATCTGGACCTGAACACCCGTCATACAAAGCTGCAGGATGATATTTACGAAGTCGTTCTCAGCCTGTCCGCCACCGTTACCAATGGCGACAAGGACACGACCTTTATTGCTGAAGTCCAGCAGGCGGGCATCTTTGCCATCAGCGGCCTGGATGAAGCCGGCATGCGCCACACCCTCGGTGCCTTCTGCCCGAACCTGCTGTTCCCCTACGCCCGCGAAGCGATCGACAACATGGTCCTGCGTGGCAGCTTCCCTCCCCTGATGCTGTCGCCGGTCAATTTCGATGCACTCTACGCCCAGGCTGAGCAGCGTCGTGCCAACGAAGCCGCCGGTGAGAATCAGCCGACCAACTGAGTTCGCCAGCACGCTACTCGCGCCTGATGCTTGTCAGTATCAGGCGCTTTGCTTAATGTAGTGGCCTTGCACCTTTACGGATAGATCCACGCATGAGCCTGCCTGCTTCCCGCCCGCTATATCTGGTTGTATTTCTTGCCTGCCTGGTGATTCTCGGCAGCGCCTACTACATGGAACTTGTCATCGGCCTGCAGCCCTGCCCATTGTGCTGGATTCAACGCATCTGCTTCATTCTGGTTGGTCTGGTCTGCCTGGCAGCCCTGCTGCATAACCCGCAACCCAAACCACCGCGCACACGTGCCCTGGCTGCGCGTGGCTACGCCATTGGCCTGCTGATCCCGACCCTGTTTGGCGCCACCATTGCCGGCCGCCAAGTCTGGCTGCAACGCCAACCACCAGACTCCCTGCCCAGTTGCCTGCCGAGCATGGATTACATGCGTGATGTATTGCCGTTCCGAGACATGTTGCAACTTATTTTCAGCGGCACCGCCGATTGCGCCGCCGTAACATGGACCTTCCTCGGTCTGAGCATTGCCGAAGGCAGCCTGTTGCTGTTCATAGCGCTGACCCTGTTCGGCCTGACGCAATTGTTGCGCAGCGAGGATTAAGGAAGCCAGCCACGGCTTCCGCTGACATTCACGGAGACCGTTACCATGCACTTTCCCCCTATTCGCACCCTGCTGCTGACCCTTGGCCTGGCAGTGCTTCTGACTGCCTGCGCCAGCAAGGACGTCGAGCAATACGCCGACCAGAGTCCGACCCTGCGCCTGCAAGACTACTTCAATGGCGAACTGGAAGCCTGGGGCATGTTCCAGAAGCGCAATGGCGAGGTGGTTCGCCGCTTCCATGTACACATCGATGCCAGTTGGGAAGGTGATGTCGGCACGCTGGATGAATACTTCACCTATGCCGACGGCAGCAATGAGCGCCGTATCTGGACTCTGACCAAACAACCTGATGGCAGTTGGCGCGGCACCGCCGATGACGTCACCGGCGAAGCCCGTGGCCAGGTTGCCGGCAACGCCTTTCACTGGCAGTACACACTGCAGTTGCCGGTGGACGGACGGGTCTGGGAAGTCGACTTTGACGACTGGATGTTCCTGATTGATGACAAGGTCATGCTCAACCGTGCAACCATGTCAAAATGGGGTATTCGGCTTGGTGAAGTCAGCCTTAGCTTCGTCAAGCCTTGATGCCGCCCTCGGCAAGGCATATCCTGTCCTGACAATACGCAGACAACAAACTGCCTGCCGCACTTCAGCTCCCTCTGGATTGCACCTGAGCGCTCTTTACGCAGGCAAGTACACCCAAGCCGGGCCAGCTGGGCCCGGTCGCCGGATAAACGAGGTGCAAAATGCTGGAAGGTTGCCAAACAGCCCAGGAACGCTGGGGCGGTGTGCATCAACTGATTGATCGCTGGCTGGCTGAGCGCAAGGAGCTGATTCTGCATTACAGCGCCCTGCGTGAACGCGCTCAACCAGTGACCAAACCTGATCGCCCGCGCAGCGAATTCTGTAATGTGCTGGTCGACTACCTGTCTGCCGGCCACTTTGAAATTTACAACCAACTAATTCTTGAGGCTGAAGACTTCAAGGATGACCGCGGCCTGGAGCTGATCAATCAACTCTATCCACGCATCGAAGTGACTACCCAGGAAGCGCTCGGTTTCAATGATAGCTACGGCCACAGCGCTGATACTGCCGATGAAAAGGAACTGCAACAGGAACTGCAACAATTGGGTGCCATGCTGCACGAGCGCTTTGAGCTGGAGGACTGCCTGATCGAAGTCCTGCACAACGCGCACAAAAACATGCTGACGACATCCTGAACCAGGAGCTGACCGTGACCGGCCAAGTGAAATCATCCGCCAAGCCTGCTGCGCCCATTACCACCCCGCTGCACCTGCTGCAGACGCTGACACGCACCCTTCACGAGCACCTTGGCGAGGCTTGCGGTCAGGCCGAAGCCGATGCCGAAAAGGCGCTCGACAAGCTGCAGCGACAGTTGGACAAGCTGACTGGTAAACGCAGTGACGCCGCCAGCAAACTGAAGAGCAAAGAGGCCGAAGAGCGTGGCGAAAAAGCGCTGAACAAAAGCCGCAGCAAGCTGGCTGAACTGGATAGTGCCATCGAACAGCTCAAGCAGGCGCAGAAAGAAGCACAAGCCTATCTGCGCCAGCTGCGTAATGACGTGCGCCAGACGCTGCGTCTGGCCAAAGGTTTTGAGCGCATTGAACAGCAGGCCGCCCAGGCCATCGACAAGCGTGACAATCCGCCAGCGGCGCGACCACGGCGCAAGCCCGCCGCACGCAGAAAGCCACCGGCCAAGAAGCCCGCTGCCAGCAGCGAACAAAGCGATAGCAGCATCAGCTGAGTCGAGCCAACACAGACACAGGAGGCTCTGCACCCTGCGCCTGACAGCAGGCCTGCAACTGCGCCAGAGTGGTCATCTTGTCGCCACCGGCAATGGGCGACAGCCAGTGTTCCAGTCGCGCCAACTGTAACCATTCCGCAGCCAGCTCATTGGCCTTGACCTGCTCCCGCAGTTCTTTTGCCTCGGGCCATTCGCGCATGGCACGGCGCACCGCCCGCAAGGGGCTGGTGACCTGTTGCTGCCAGGGCTGATGGCGCTGTAGCAGATCGCCCCAGTCAACCTTGTCAACGGGAACGCCTCGGCGCCCCAGCCAACTGGCGGTCAACAGCAAAAGAACATCCAGTGCATAGTCATCCTGCAATTGCAGCAGTGCCTCCTGCACCTGTTGTTCGGCGTAAAAGCTGGCGGCAAAGCCACTCAGGCTGGCAGTCGTTGGCTCTTTGCTATCTGTTTTGTTGCTGGTCACTGATATACTCCGCGGCCATGATCAAACTCGAATCCCTCTCCCTGCAACGTGGCCCGCTGACCCTGCTCGACCACGCCGACCTGACCATCCACCCGGGGCAGAAAATCGGCCTGCTGGGTGCCAACGGTGCCGGCAAATCCAGCCTGTTCAGCCTGCTGCAAGGCCACTTGCAGGTAGATACCGGCAGTTGCTACCTGCCTGCCGACTGGCGCATTGCGCACATGCAGCAGGAAATCAACGATCAGCAGCGCCGGGCCATCGACTACGTGCTTGATGGCGATCAACGCCTGCGCCAGATCCAGCAGCGGCTAGAGACCGCCGAAACCAACCACGACGCCCACGCACTGGGCACCCTGTATGCCGAACTGGAAGCCCATCAGGGCTTCACCGCCGACAGCCGGGCCCGCACACTGCTGGCCGGCCTGGGTTTCAGTACAGCCCAGTGCGAACGCCCGGTAAGCGAGTTTTCCGGCGGCTGGCAGATGCGCCTCAATCTGGCCCAGGCGCTCATGTGTCCGTCCGACCTGATGCTGCTGGACGAGCCCACCAACCACCTGGATCTGGATGCGATTCTCTGGCTGGAAGACTGGCTCAAGGCCTACACCGGCACTCTGCTGCTGATTTCACACGACCGCGACTTTCTCGATGCAGTAGTAAACCACATCGTCCACTTTGAACGACAAAAGCTCAACCTCTATCGTGGCGGCTACAGTCAGTTCGAGCGTACCCGCGCCGAGCGCCTGAGCCAACAGCAGGCAGCATTCGAGAAACAGCAGTCCGAGCGGGCGCATATGCAAAGCTATATTGCTCGCTTTCGCGCCAAGGCGAGCAAAGCCAAACAGGCACAGAGCCGGCTCAAGGCGCTGGAACGCATGGAAGACCTTAGCCCGGCGCATTATGACTCGCCCTTTTCTTTCAGCTTCCGCGAGGCCGACCAGCAATCCATGCCTTTGCTGGATCTGAGCAAGGCCAGTGTCGGCTACCCCGGCGCGGCCATTCTCGATCAGGTCAGCTTCCAGTTGGTGCCGGGTGCCCGTATCGGTCTGCTCGGACCCAATGGCGCCGGCAAATCCACCCTGATCAAGACCCTGGCCGGTGAATTGGAGCTGCTTGCCGGCAAGCTGACCTGTGGTGAAAACCTGGCCATCGGTTATTTTGCCCAGCACCAACTGGAAAGCCTGGATGCCGATGCCAGTCCTTTGCTGCATATGGCGCGACTGGCGCCGGAGCAACGCGAGCAGGAGTTGCGTAACTTTCTCGGCGGCTTCGACTTCCAGGGAGACCGCGTCGAGCAGACGGTGAAAAACTTCTCAGGCGGCGAAAAGGCGCGCCTGGCGCTGGCGCTGATCGCCTGGCAGAAACCCAATCTACTGTTGCTGGATGAGCCAACCAACCACCTGGATATGGAAATGCGTCACGCCCTGTCGTTGGCGCTGCAGAACTTTTCCGGCGCCATGCTGCTGGTCTCGCACGATCGCGCCCTGATTCGCGCCACCACGGACGAACTCTGGCTTGTTGCGGAGGGCCAGGTGCAGGCCTATGCCGACGACCTGGACGACTACACCCGCTGGCTGGCCAAATTCCGCCAACAGCAACTGGCGGCCGATAGCGCCGGACCAACAGAAGGCAATACACCCAAGATCGACGCCAAGGCGCAGCGCCGGGAAGCCGCCGAACAACGCAAGCAACTGGCGCCACTGAAAAAAAATGCCGACAAGCTGGAGCAGCAGCTCAACCAGCGCAATGAATCACTGGCTGCCGTCGAGCAGCTACTGGGCGACAGCGAGTTGTATCAGGCCGAACACAAGGACCGTCTCAAGTCCCTGCTGGCCGAGCAGGCCGAGCTCAGCCAACAGATTGCAGCGCTGGAAGAACAGTGGATGGAAGCCCAGGAAGCCTACGAGAGCCTGCAAAACGAACTGGTTGGTGACTGATCACCAGGGCACCGGCTCCCCATCCCAGGCATAGAACTGACCGCT
>SKFV01000143.1 GCA_007117785.1 Pseudomonas sp. | reverse complement strand
CCGCCCTCCACGTTGCCAGACCATTGGCCGCTTCCTGCAGGTCGCTGTAGGGATGACGCACCCCGTTGATCTCCTGATAATCTTCATGGCCCTTGCCGGCGAGCAGGATCACGTCACTGATGGCGGCGCGGGCTATGGTCTGTTGAATGGCAGTGCTGCGGGGTGTAATCGCCTCCGCATTGTCCGGCAGTTGCAGGCCGGCGCGCATATCGGCAATGATTTGTGCCGAAGGTTCCGTGCGCGGGTTGTCATCAGTAAGCACCAGGACATCGGCCTGCTCTTCAACGGCCCGCGCCATCAGCGGCCGCTTGCCGCGATCGCGGTCGCCGCCGCAACCAAAGACACAGACCAGGCGGCCGGAGGTATGGGCGCGCAAAGCGGCCAATACCTGGGTCAAGGCATCCGGTGTGTGGGCATAATCGACCACAACCAGTGGCTGGTTATCGCCGCCGAATCGCTGCATACGTCCCGCCGGCGCCTGCAACTCCGACAGCTGACTCAACGCCAACTCAGGGGGGATGCCGAGCGCCAGCAGACCGGCACCTACTGCCAGCAGATTGCTCAGGTTGAAGCGGCCAAGCAGTGGGCTATGCAGCGAGTAACTCTGACCCTGGTAGCACAGCCGTGCATGCAATCCACTGGCGTCCTGGCACACCTCAGCGGCATAGAGTTCAACCCGGGCATCTTCCTGACTGAAACGAATCACCGGGGCCGAGCAATCCAGCAGCATGCGTGACGCGGCCGGATCATCGGCATTGACCACCGCAGCCCGCAACGGCCGGGCAAACAACATCGCCTTCGCCGCCGCATAACTGGTCATATCAACGTGGTAATCCAGATGGTCACGACTGAGGTTGGTAAAAATCGCCACACTGAAATCAATCGCCGCCACACGGGCCTGATCCAGCGCATGGGATGACACCTCCATGCTCACCCATCGAGCGCCTTCGGTATGTATCTGTGCCAACTGCTGCTGCACGCTGATTGCATCTGGCGTCGTCATGCCGTGTGCCTGCAACCGATCCAGCAAGCCGCTACCCAGGGTGCCAATCACACCACAGGGCTGGCCAATGCGGGTCAATGCCTGCGCCAGCATCTGACTGACGCTGGTCTTGCCATTGGTCCCGGTAATACCGATAACGCCAAGGTCACGATCGGGTTGCTGGTAAAAGCGCCCAGCGACAGCAGATACCTGATCTGCCAGACCGGCTACCGGCACCAACACGCAGGTCTTGCCTGTCGGCATGGGGGGCTGAAAGTCGTCAGCACATTCAAAGGCCACTGCCGCGGCACCTTGCTCGACAGCCTGACCGATAAAGTCGCGGCCATCGTGCTGTGCGCCGGGTACAGCAATAAACAGGCAACCAGGACTCACCTTGCGGCTATCCAGCGTCAGGTCGGTAACCTGCGTGTCAGCGCCTTGCCAGAACGGGAACAGCGTGGTCAGTGCAATACTCATCCCTGACCTCCCGGTGTAATGGCAGGCAATTCCACCTGCTGCAGGGCCGGCAAATCATCCGGCGTCACATTCAGCAGGCGCAAGGTATCGGCCATCACCTGACCGAAAATCGGCGCAGCCACCAGGCCGCCGTAGTATTCACCGGAGGTCGGTTCATCAATCACGACCACCGCAGCAAAGCGCGGGTTGCTGATCGGTGCAATCCCGGTAAACACCGAACGGTAGCGGTCACGAGAATAGCCACCGCCGGCCGCGGTCTTGTGCACGGTACCGGTCTTGCCACCAATCTGATAACCCGGTACCCGAGCACGTGAACCGGTTCCGCCCTCACCATCGACACTGGCGCGCAGCATGGACAACACCTGCTCGGTTACCTGCGGGTCAATGACTTGCTGTCCCGTCGGAGGTTGATCGACTTTCAGCAGGGAAAGCGGCAATTTGCGCCCCTGATTTCCCAGTACGGCATAGGCGTGAACCAATTGGGTCGCAGTGACGGCCAGGCCATAGCCATAGGACAGCGTCGCTGTCTCTACCGGTCGCCAGCGGGGGTGGTTGGGCAGATTGCCGACACTTTCCCCGGGGAAGCCCAACCCGCTGTATTCGCCCATGCCCAGATCACGGAGCATTTCATAGATTGGTTCGGCGCCAATATCCAGCGCAATCTTGGCCACGCCGATATTGCTCGACTTGGCCATTACGCCAGTCAGATCCAGTAGTCCGTAGTTGCGGATGTCGCGCACCGTCATGGTGGCCACACGCATGGTCCCGGGGCGGGTGTCCATCATGCTCGCCGGGTTGTATCGGCCCGACATCAGTCCGGCAGCCACGGTGAAAGTCTTGATTGGTGAGCCCGGCTCGAATACATCGATCAGCGCGCGATTGCGCATTGCCGAGGGCTCCAGACGGCTGCGATTGTTCGGGTTGTAGCCGGGCTGATTGACCATGGCGAGTATTTCACCGCTGCGCACATCAACAATCACCACCGAGCCGCCGCGGGCACCAAAACGCTCGACCGCTTCGCGCAACTCACGATGGGCAACGTACTGCACACGCAAGTCAATCGACAAAGCCAGGTCATTACCTGGCCGTGCATTGCGAACTACCTGTACATCCTTGATCAGTCGACCACGCCTGTCCT
>SKFV01000137.1 GCA_007117785.1 Pseudomonas sp. | reverse complement strand
TAAGCCGGGCCAGCATCGCTACCGCGGGTCTTTTGCAGGTATTTACTGGGTGAAGAGCAGCCGGTCGTCATCCTCGGCCGGGCTGGGAATCACATCGACGGCAACGCTCAACTCGTGCTCGCCACCCCCGGTCATGACCCCTTTCAACGGGGTGACATCGGCATAATCCCTGCCCCAACCCAATACGATATAGCGCTCATCGGGCAGACAGCCATTGGTCGGGTCAATTTCAAGCCAGCCCCAACCGGGCACAAAGACAGCCAGCCAGGCGTGTGTCGCATCGGCGCCAAGCAGCTTTTCCTGGCCGGGCGGTGGCAAGGTCTCCATGTAACCACTGACATAGCGAGCCGCCAGACCCAGTGAGCGCAGGCAGCCAATCGTCAGATGCGCAAAGTCCTGACAGACGCCGCGCCGGTTGGCGAGCACCTCTTCAACCGGTGTGGCGACCGTCGTGAAGTCAGGATCATAGGTGAAGTCATTGAAAATCTGCTGATTCAGGGCACTGACCGCATCAACCAGATTGCAGCCCGGGGGAAAGCTCTGCCGGGCATAATTGGCTAGGCTGTCGTGCTGCTGCACAAAGGCAGAATCCAGTGCAAACAGCCGGGCTTCCAAGGTGTCGGCATTGCTGTAAGCCAGACCCTGACGCAAGGCCTGCACGGCATCCTCCCAGGGCATGCTGGAGAAAATATCCTGGCTCGGACGCTGCCGGGTTTCGACATTGCAGGTCAATGTCACCTGCAAATTGCTGTGCAGTTGTTCAACCGAAAAATACACCACACGGTTACCGAAAAAATCGGTACGTTCGCGCTGGCGAACCGGTGCGGGGTCGATACTGACCTGTGTCTTGCCCACCCACTGCCAGGGTAGCTCACGTGGCAACATACGTGCTTCGTTATGACTCAGACTGACCTGGCCGCTATATTCGTAGCTGGTGGTATGGCGCAACTGATATTTCATGCTCAATTACCGTATTGCATGGTGACCAGCTGACGTGGCAGCTCGACATGGCTGAAGTGACTGTGCGATACGGCATTGGACAGTTCGGCCATCGGCCTGATCAGGTTATCCAGCAGCTCGGTCAGCGCTGCACGGGCTTCGGCCGAATGCTCAAGGTCGCCCAGGGTATCAATATCGACCAGGTGCAGATTACTGCTGGCCTCGATAATCAGACGGGTTTCCAGGTTGCGGTACGGTGAGCTGCCAGGGCTGGGCAAGCGCTCGATCTGACGCCCCAGGCGTTTCAGCATATAGCCCACCGAGCGCGGATTGGCCTCATCGAACAGCAGCAGATCGAGAATTGCCGAGGGGTGCAGCTGTGAACGGTAGCGACGACGGTAAACGGTGAAGTTGTCGGTGGTCGCCAACACCACTTCCCACAGCGGAATACCCGGCTGCTTGGCGGTCAGCAAAGCGAGCTTGAGCAATTCCAGACTGCTCAGGGTGCGCTCGATAAAACGCCCGATATCAAGAAAGCGCCAGCCATAGTGGTGAGGCATGGTTTCGTTGCACAGACCAAAGAAGGCTGCCAGATCCAGCACCATGGCTTCCAGGTGACGCTGCCCGACGACAATGCCGCGTGTGCGCGAGAGACTGTTGAAACGCTGGCGCATGCCGTTGATGGCCCGCCAGGTATCATCACCCAGATGGTCACGGACCGAGCGGCTGTTGCGTACAAAGTGGCCAAACAGCTCGGGTAGTCCATCGGCCTGATCGTCATTGAACAACTGCAGCAGCCGGTCACGGAAAGCGATGTAGTCACGGGAAAAACGCAGATTGGGGACCGGCAATTCCTCTTCATCAATATCCGTCGGCAACCCACTCTCGGCATCGACCGGAATTTCCAGCGCAGTCAACAGATCCGGCAGGATATGCACACCAGCTTCCAGGCGATCTTCCTGCAACAGGCGGGCAAGGGATTCGCGCAACAGCCTGGACCGGGTATCCAGTCGCTCACCATAACGTCCCATCCAGAACAGACTCTCCGCGACCCGGCAGGGTAAATCCTTGCCATCGCGGGTGACCACAATAGGCCCCTGCGCCTGGCGCAACAGGCTGATGTGCGGTTGTGGCACCGGTGCCAGAACCCAGACATCCTTGACCGTTCGGCTCTGCATCAAGGGCGAGCCAGGCTCACCCACCCAGGCCAGGCCACCGGGCATCACCCGGTAGTTGCGCTCACCGACGGGTTTGTCGAGATCGTCAGGTTCAACCAGGGTGAAGCAGCGCAAGGTAGTATGCTGTGCTTCCAGGCACCGGGTGTGCGGGTTGAAGCCGGCAGTCACCGCGGTGTCCACGGGCCGCTGGGCAGTAAACAGGTGTGCCCTGCGCTCCAGATCCAGGCGCAGATGCTGTACTGCCTTGGAATCGAGTTGCGAAGGATACAGAGTGAGCCCGGGCTGACTGATATCGCGCAGGACCCAGTTGTCCAGGTCATGGAGGACTTCGCTGCGCGCCAGGGCATCACCGCACCAGCGGGTATCACGGCAAGGCAAGAGCAAGGTTTCGCCGAGCAGACGCTGACACATCGCCGGCATAAAGGCAGCCAACGCCGGATGTTCCAGCACACCGGTACCCAGGGCATTGGCAATGCGCACTT
>SKFV01000135.1 GCA_007117785.1 Pseudomonas sp. | reverse complement strand
AAGGTAGGGAATATATTGATCACCTTTCGATCGGTAAACGGATTTTTCTGTTCGTTCGAGAGCAGATGAAAGATGAATTTGGTCGAACACTTGGTTATGTGAATTATGGTGAGGTCGAATTCGTTTCTTCTACGGGTGCTCAACCGATGAACATAACCTGGAAGCTGCGGACACCAATGCCGCCCTTTATGTGGCAACAAGCAGCGAAACTGGCCGTTGCATGACGTACGCTCCCTACAACACCCACGCACAAACATTCTTCAACCAATACCAGTCCCTCACCTTCGAACAGGTCCACGGCGACTGGCTGCCGCTGCTGGCGGACAAGTCGGGTCTGGCGTTGGATGTGGGGGCGGGGAGTGGGCGGGATGCATTGGCATTGACGCGGCGTGGTTGGGATGTGGTGGCGGTCGAGCCGGCGAGTGAGCTGCGGCGTTTGGGCGAGGCTGCAACGGCGGGTGCAAGTGTCCAGTGGCTGGATGATGCCTTGCCGGATCTGATTAAAATCCGTGCGTTGAGCTATCGCTTTGATCTGATTCTTGTGTCTGCTGTGTGGATGCACATTGCGCCGTCTGCCCGCGAGCGGGCATTCCGTATTCTGACCGAGCTGTTGGCACCTTCTGGCATGCTGGTGATTACCCTGCGGCATGGGCCGGGTGATGGTGAGCGTGCGTTTTTTCCGGTCAGCAAGGGTGAGCTGGATAGTCTGGCCCAGCAGCGGGCGGTCATATCGGTTCCCTTGGCGGGTAGTTCGGGGGCGGACCAGCTCAAGCGTCCTGAGGTGTCCTGGGAAACGGTTGTTTACCATTTGCCGGACGATGGCACCGGCGCATTGCCGACGCTACGGCATATCATTGTGAACGATGACAAATCTTCTTCCTACAAGCTTGGCTTGTTGCGCACCCTGGTGCGCCTGGCTGACAGTGCTCCGGGCCTGGTTATCGGTCGTTCTGATGACTGGGTAGACCTGCCGTTGGGCGCGGTGGGGCTTTATTGGCTGATGCTCTACCATCCGCTGGTGCTGCGCCATCAGTTGCGACAGGCGCCGGGTTCCAAGGGTTACGGCTTTGCCAAGGCCGATTTTTATCAGTTGGCACAACTGACCCCGCTGGATTTTCGCCCCGGTTTGTCGCTGTCAGCGGAGCATGGTCCGGTGGTGCTCAGGGCAATACGCGATGCGGCGGCCAATATCCTGACTAATCCGGCGCGCTATACCACCTGGCCGGGTACCAACCGACCGATATTTGATGGTGAGAAAACACGTTTCAGGATAGCTGACCAGCCCGTTCGGCTTGATCGCGAAACCTTGTCCCGGTTCGGTGTGTTCCGGGTGCCTGCGGCCCTATGGGACACCTTCAGTCGTTATGCCTGCTGGGTTGAGCCGGCCATTGTGAATGAGTGGGTCAATCTGATGGGCAGTTGGGAGGCGCGCTATTCCACCGAGGTGTACCACCAGGCACTGGTGTGGGCAGAAGGGCGTAGGGATACGACTCTGATGCGCAAGCTGGTGGACCAGCAACTGGCCCTTGGTGCTGTAGAGTGCGTCTGGACCTCCAGACACCTGTCCGGGCCGTATTATGATATTGATCACTGTTTCCCCTGGTCACGCTGGAATAACAATGATCTGTGGAACCTGTTGCCGGCTTCGCAGGCGGCCAATGCGGCAAAGTCGGAAAAGCTGCCATCTGACGGGCTGTTGAAACAGGCGCGGCCCAGAGTCATCGACTGGTGGGAGCAGGCTATTGTGGGCAGTGAGTTTGAAACGCGTTTTTTCTCGGAAGCAGAGGCTGCCTTGCCATTACTCGGTAAGAGTCGTAGCGTTGACCAGGTTTTTGAGGGAATGCTCCAGCAGCGCCTGCGTCTGAAAACCAACTTGCAGCTGGCCGAGTGGCTGGGCCTTTGACGGTATGTTCTGGAGACGCTGATGCCCATTAATAATACTTCGCTCGATCTGCTGCTACCTCTGATCCACTCCGCCCAACACATCCTCATCTTCACCGGCGCCGGTGTGTCCGCCGAAAGCGGCATTGCCACCTTTCGCGATGCCCTGACTGGGCTTTGGGCGCAGAATGATCCGCAGCAGTTGGCGACGCCGGAGGGGTTTCTGGATGATCCTGCGCGGGTGTGGGGCTGGTATCAGTGGCGGCGGCAGCAGTTGCTGGCTTGTCAGCCGAATGCGGCGCATCGGGCGATTGCTGGGCTGGCTGAGCAGGTGCCGCAGGTCACTGTGGTGACGCAGAATGTGGATGATCTGCATGAGCGGGCTGGAAGCCGGGATGTGATTCATTTGCATGGCAGTTTGTTGGCTACACGCTGTTTTGACTGTGCTGCGCCAGCGGAGGTGCCGGTAGCTCGGGTACCGCTGGATGGCGCGGCTATTGCACCGCCGGCCTGTGAGCAGTGTGGCGGGTTGTTGCGCCCTGGGGTGGTGTGGTTCGGTGAGATGCTGCCGCAGGACGCCTGGGCGGCGGCTCTGGCGGCGGCTGAGCGCTGTGATCTGTTGATGTCGGTGGGGACGTCAGGATTGGTCTATCCGGCGGCGCAGATTCCGCAGTTGGCCCGGCATAGCGGGGCGACGGTGGTGCATGTGAATACGGAGTCAGTGTCGGTT
>SKFV01000076.1 GCA_007117785.1 Pseudomonas sp. | reverse complement strand
TTGATGAACCCTTGGTTCATTCCTGCGACAACCTCTACCTCTTCAATCATCCGGCGAGTATTCTTGCCACGGCCAGTCACCCCGAACGTTTTACTGCACTGTTCTGCCTGGAACCTGCTATTCCTGCCCTCGGGAAATCCGAGCCGGGCCGGCAATTGCGGTAACGGCTTTCCGGATGAGCTGGTGTATGACGCGGAAACCAATCCCAATGGTATTCGCTGTGCTCACCCGGAACACAACATCAATCTGCTGGGTAGCAGGATCGATACGGATGGCGTAACACGGGCGCTGCAGCCACTGGATAACGTCGGTGTGCAATACGGCTTGCGGGCTTTGCAGAACGGCACCATGACGGTTGAGCGCTTTGTCGACCTGAACGCCAATATCGGCTATTTCAATATCGATCAGGAGCGCATAGCCGGTCCGCAACGGCGTGAAGCAACCCAGGAAGGGCTCGAAAATGCATACCGCAGCGGTATGGTGACTGACGGGCGCTATCTGGCCAATGTGCCGATCATCGACGTGCGCTACAACGAGCCTGGGCTGGACATTCATCTCAACTGGCGCGCACTGTCAGTCCGTGAGCGTCTGGAGCAGGCCAACGGGCATGCTGATAACCAGGTGATCTGGGGCTACAACCAGAATCAGGTGCCAACCTCTACGGTGAGTAACGAGGCATTCGTCACCATGGATGCCTGGTTGGCGGCGATGGAGGCGGATACGTCAAGCGCCACTCTGGCGGACAGGGTGCTGGCCAACAAGCCATCATTGGCAACTGACCGTTGCCTCGCCCGAGTGACTGAAGACGGTGTTGCCGACGTGCGTGATGTCGGCCTGTTTACGCCGGAGTGCGCGGTACAGTTCGGTGATTCGCCACGTATTGTTGCCGGTGGGCCGGTTGCCGAAGACGTACTCAAGTGCCAGCTCAAGCCACTCGACTTCTCCAGCGATGATTACCGCCTGGCTGAAACGGGTGAGCTGATCAGCTTCACTGACGAGCATCAAGCGCAACTGCGTAACGTATTTTCCAGCGGTGTTTGTGACTGGAGTCGCCCGGGTGTTGCACAGCAATTGAACCCGGGATGGATGAGCTTTGCCAATGGCCCTGGCGGGGAGCCGCTGGATCTGACCTGGTTCGAGCGTCCTTGAGCCGCGCTTGAGCGGTTAAGCCCAACCCCCTGCCAGTGTCGACTGGCAGGGGGTTTTTTCTGCGCGGATGGATTGCGTGCAAAGGTGACCGGTAAGTTCTATAATACGTTTAATAAAAATATCTCTTTCACAGGTTAAAGCTGTACCTGTCTCTCCAATACATAGATTCTATTTGTGTATTGATTGATTACAGTCAATGTAGCTGTACGAAATAGCATCGATAATAAGATCTGCCATTTTACGCAACGCGAACTTTCAGCGAGGGTCGACCCTGTGAAACAACTAACACCAATGGATTCGCATTTTTTCTATTTTGAAGCGCCCAACCAGCCGATGATGATCGGTAGCCTCTGGTTGTGCGATCAGTCCACGGCCCCGGATGGCCTGGTGCGACACAAGGACATCCTGCAGTACATTTCCGACCGCCTGAACACTACCTCGTATTTCCGACGTCGCCTTGAACAGGCGCCCTTCCAGCTGGACGACCCCTACTGGCTGCAGGATGAGAATTTCGACGTCGAATACCACGTGCGCCACGTTGGCCTGCCGCAGCCGGGTGACTGGCGCCAGCTGTGTATTTTTACTGCCCGGACCATGTCACGTAGCGTCGATATGGAGCGCGCGCCCTGGGAAATCTACATCATCGAAGGCGTTAACAATGTTGAAGGCGTACCGCCAGGCAGCTTCGCCGTATTGATCCGTTTCCACCATGCCTATGTTGATGGCAAGGCCGGTCTGGAGCTGACTACAGCATTGTGGGAAGACACGCCGGACCACGAATATGGTCGCCGTGATCATGTCGAAGTAGCTGAGCGTCCGCCGTCTCGCCTGGAAATGTGGGCACGCACTGCCCCGCGCATGATTGGCCAGTCCTTCCGCAGCATGCGTGCCGGGGTAGAAATTACCCGCAAGACCTATGAGTTGGCCAAGCGGCTGCGTGGTGAGGCTCGGCCGGAACAGCGCCGGGTGCCAAAAACCATTTTCAACACCAACATCAGCCCCCATCGCAGTTATGCGGGCTATGAGCTGACCATTGCCGAGCTGAAGCGCATGCGTCAGTTGTGTGCGGGCTCCAGCCTCAATGATGTGATCATTTCCCTGATTGCTGGTGGCATGCGCCGGTACCTGAATGCGCACAATGCATTGCCGACCAGTGAGTCCTTGGTGTCCATGTGCCCGGTGTCGATCCGCCCGGAAGATGCACGTAAAGACGGCGGCAATCTGGTATCCGCCATGTTTATCGGCATTGGTACTGATATTGCTGATCCGGTCGAACGCCTGAAAGCGGTGCAGCGGCGCACCCAGCAGGGCATCCCCCTGGCCAAGGAAGTGCTGTGCGATCTGAATAACGCCTATGGCGATATGGTGCCTGCCTATATGCGCAACATGGGTGCTGCCTTGAGCAACAAGCTGCACCTGGCGGGTAAGTATCCCTTCGTCAATACCATCATTACCAATGTGCCCGGCAT
>SKFV01000165.1 GCA_007117785.1 Pseudomonas sp. | reverse complement strand
CGCTGGCTGCATGAGAGCTTCGGCACCAACTGGCGGCTGACCGAGATGCAGTCCGCCATCGGGCGCATTCAGCTTGCGCGCATGCCGGAGTGGAAAGCTGCCAGACAGGCCAATGCCCAACGGATCTGGCAGACGGCTGCCGAGTGCCGTGGTCTGCGCGTGCCTGCCTTCCGCTGCAGCACCGCCTGCGAGTCCGACTGTGCGAGCCAAAGCGGCTGCGAACACGCCGCCTACAAGTGCTATGTGTTCGTGGAGCCTGACCAGCTGGCGGAGGGATGGGACCGTGACCGTATTCAGCAGGCGATGGTCGAGCGCGGCGTGCCCTGTTTCTCCGGCTCCTGTTCCGAGGTCTACCGCGAGAAGGCCTTCGATGGCACCGGCTTGCGCCCGCAAACGTCGCTGCCCGTGGCGCGCGAGCTCGGGGAGACCAGCTTGATGTTCCTGGTCCACCCCACGCTGACCGTGGCGGAGATCGACAAGACCTGCCGGGTGGTGCGGGAGGTAATGGGGGAGGCGGCTCAACCTGCTTAGCCCGCTGGGTTGGCCTCTTCTCATGCGTTGGCGTAGCCCCCTTGGGTCAGTCCCTGAAGCCAGCTTAGGCAAAGGGCGCGCCTAAGCCGGCTGAAGTGTCTGACCCCTGCGTTGGTGGCCCCCTGCGATTCAAGGAGTACCGCGCTTTCCACGGTTGGGAGTTTCGATGGAAGAACGTGATACATACCGCTACGATCCCGGTGACAAGCCCAAGCATAAGCAGGTTCCGGGTACTGAACTAGATTTTCACGAGGTGGGCGGTGTGCTGATCGCACAATGCCCGACCGGCTTGTCGCCCTCGACGGTGTTGCGGCTTCTTCGGGAGGGCATTGCCTATCCTGAAGAGTGGGATGAAGGTGAGAGTGGCCCCCCGAAGCGCATCTACAATGTTCATGAAGGCGTACCCTATGTCGCCATGCGCAATGCGCCGGGTTCCTGCTTCTATCATGGTTACCCTTTGGGGCATAGACGGTTGACACCAGGTATCCGCGCTGAACTTGTTGCACGAGCCCGTGCAGAAGGTTTCGAACGGGAGTTCAAGAAATGGTGCAAGACGCACAAGGTCGACTGAAACATATGGGCTCGCCGGGCGCTTTGGAGTTTTCCTGGCAGGCAGGAGACGCCGAGCCACGGGTTTCCGGGCCTCTGGGCCAAGGACGCCTGTCGCTGCTTCTGGCAGGGGAAGTGCTCTGGGGGGATGAGGGGGCTGGTGGCGAGCCGGCAGGAGTCGAGGCTCATTGGGGGCTCTTGCTTGAGCATCTTGCTGGCGCTTGGCCTTGGATCACTCTGGAAGAGGGTTATCCGTTCGGCGTGATGCCACTGAGCCTCGGTCAGCTTTGGCGCCATGTACAGGAGCAGCCGGGTGGCGCGGAGGCGTTGTCGGAAGGGGAGTATGAGGCCCTGATCCGCTTCGAGCATCGCCATGACCTTGCCTCCGGTCTGGATGGCTTTGTGCTGCCTCGCTTACTGGTGTTGCGTGAAGGCAGCCAGTGCTGGCTGGAGTGTCCCGAACGGGACCTTGCGCTTCGGCGCCCGATGGAAGAGGTCGTTGGGGTGCTGACCGATATGGGTAACGCCATTGCCGGCCATGTTGTGAACCAGGGCGAGGCGGGGCGCTCGCTTGCCCAATACTGGCATGAGCGCGAGACACGTGCTCGGCAGCGCCTGTTCGCCCTACGCACTGGGCTGACGGGAGAGCAGCGCCAGGAACTGGTGGGTACGGCGGATGAAGCTGCGTTCTGGGAGATCGAAGGTGACGATTCCGAGTTGATGGCCGCGGCACGGATGGTAGCAGGAAGTGGTGAGACGGAGGTGGTGGCGCGCGTGGTCGAACATGTTCGACAACTGCCAAAGGCCGATATTGCAGACTTGGATGCCCTTGGCATTCGCCTGCGGCAGGCGCTAGTGGATGATCCCCCGGGAGAGCGGCCTTACGAGCTGGGCCATGCGGCCGCGTTGGTATTTCGGAAGTTACTGGCACTCGAATGGGACGCTCCCCTCCTGGATATTGAAGAGCGTCTCCAAGGCTGGGGGGTTGTCATCAGGCAGGATGTCTTCGATCCTCAAGGCAATATCGATGCCCTGGCCTGTTGGGGGCCTCGTCATGGCCCTGGCATTCTGCTGAACACAGTGAGCGGCAGCCGTGTTGAGCAATCGTCGGGACGAAGAAGTACGCTGGCGCATGAGCTTTGCCATTTGCTCTTGGATCGAGAGGAAAGCCTGCCTTTGGCAGAGGTGCTGGGAGGTACGGCGCCCCGCTGGGTAGAGCGCCGGGCCAATGCTTTTTCTGCAGAATTGTTGCTTCCCAGGGAAGCGGCTTTGGAAGTAGTGCGCCAGGCGCCTAACCTGGAAGTGGCCCGGTCTCGCTTGCTCGAGCAATACGAAGTGAGTCAGCAATTAGCTGCCAACCAGATACGTAATGCACCCGGCTTCGAGCTTGTCGTCAGCGATCCTCGCGATCAGCGGCTTGTGCGTCGCTGGGCAAGAGGAGAAGGCGTGCCAAATACGCATTGATTCAAACCACTGCTCTCTGGCGGGGCGTAGTGGTCCACCTGATTTCTTTGATTGCAAAAGGATGGCAATGAAAATCCT
>SKFV01000384.1 GCA_007117785.1 Pseudomonas sp. | reverse complement strand
GGCACCCAGGGCACAGTTAAGGCCGACTGACAAGGGATTGGCGTGACGAACCGAGTTCCAGAAGGCTTCGGTGGTCTGCCCCGACAGAGTGCGGCCGGAGGCGTCGGTGATAGTGCCGGAAATCATGATCGGCAGTTCAATACCGGTGTCTTCAAACACCTGCTGTACCGCAAAAATAGCGGCCTTGGCATTCAGCGTATCGAAAATGGTTTCGATCAGGATCAGATCGGCGCCGCCTTCGATCAGGCCACGGGTGGAGTTGATGTAATCATCCACCAGTTGATCAAAGGTGACATTACGGTAGCCAGGGTTGTTCACGTCCGGCGAGATCGAGCAGGTGCGACTGGTCGGGCCGAGAACGCCGGCGACATAACGCGGCCGGTCCGGTGTTTGTGCGGTTTTTTCGTCACATACGCGGCGAGCCAGGCGAGCGCCTTCCAGGTTCAGCTCATAGGCCAGTTCCTGCAGGCCATAGTCGGCCTGGGATACCTGGGTAGAGTTGAAGGTATTGGTTTCAACAATATCCGCCCCGGCATCCAGGTAGGCCATGTGCATTTCAGCAATGGCTTCCGGCCGGGTCAGGATCAGCAGGTCGTTGTTGCCCTTGAGGTCACTGGGCCATTCGGCAAAGCGTTCGCCCCGGTAATCGTCCTCTTCGAACTTGTAGCTCTGGATCAGGGTCCCCATGCCGCCGTCAAGGATCAGGATGCGCTGGCGCAGGGCCTCATGCAGGGCGGTAAGGCGGGTGCTAAGGTCAGACATGGGTACTCCGGATGTCGGGAACGCTGAAAAGCCGGTAATGATAGCAGAAGGCGCGGCGAGTCTGAATCGGCAAAGCATTGCACAAGATGGCGAAGCGCAGTTTTATCCGCCAATGCAGCTCTGCGCCGGTAGTCTGAGTCTTGCCGGGTAATACCCTAGTGGAATAGTAGGACTTTATTCGCTGCGCGCAATGCCGTACACTAGTGCGTATACAGTTATCGATGTGAGGCACTTCATGGCAGGCATTTTCTTCAGTGATCCCGCGCAGGCTTATCTGGCTGATCTTCTGGCCAAACAGGACGGCGAAGGCGTAGCAATACGCGTATTCATTACCCAGCCGGGTACGCCCTACGCGGAAACCTGTATCGCCTACTGCAAGCCCGGTGAAGAAAAACCGGAAGATCAGTTGCTGGCGCTGGAACCCTTCAATGTCTGGATTGATGCGGTCAGTGAGCCCTTTCTGGAAGATGCCGTGGTGGATTATGCCACTGACCGCATGGGTGGCCAGCTGACCATCAAGGCGCCGAATGCCAAAGTGCCCATGGTCAATGATGACAGTCCGCTCAACGAGCGCATCAATTATTTGCTGCAAACGGAAATCAATCCCGGCCTGGCTAGCCATGGCGGTGATGTGAAATTGATCGATGTGGTCGAGGGTGGCATTGCAGTGCTGCAGTTTGGTGGCGGCTGCCAGGGGTGCGGTATGGTTGATGTGACCCTGAAAGAAGGCATCGAGAAGACCATGATCGCGCGCATCCCCGAGATTACCGGGGTGCGAGATGTAACGGATCACACGGTGACCGAGCACGCGTATTACTGAGTCCTTCAGCACCACCAGGGTGCGCAGGATTCCGCCGTCCGCTAAAGGGTGCTAACCTGAAGCCAGTAAGCCAGTCACCAGGCTGGAACTCTGGCTATCCACCAGCAGGAGAGGGCAACTATGGCGGGTGTACTTGATACGGTAAATCAGCGGACCCGGTTGGTCGGTGAAAACCGACTGGAAATCCTGTTATTCAAGCTGGCTGGGGCGCAATATTTTGCCCTCAACGTATTCAAGATACGTGAGGTTCTGCAACTGCCGAAAATGACCCTGATGCCTGAACGTCATCCCCATGTGGTCGGGGTGATTCACCTGCGTGGGCAATCACTGCCGGTTATTGACCTCTCTGGCGCCATTGGCTTGCAGCCGCAAAAGCCTGAAGCCAACAGCACCGTTATCGTCACTGAGTACAACCAGTCGGTTCAGGCTTTTCTGGTTGGTAGTGTTGACCGGATCCTCAACCTCAATTGGGATACCGTGCAGCCCCCACCGCGCAGCGCAGGACGCTCGCACTACCTGACTGCTATTACCCGTCTGGAAGATATGCGTCTGGTTGAAATTATCGATGTCGAGAAAGTCCTGGCGGAGATTGTGCCTTTCAATACCCGTATCAGTGACGGACTGCTGGATATGGAGCTGCTCGACAAGGCGCGGGGTCGTGAGGTGCTGCTGGTGGACGATTCGCCCACCGGGATCAACCAGTTAAAAGAGACGCTGTCTCAACTGGATCTGGTCATGCATGTGGAAACGGATGGCCTACGGGCCTTGAAGCGCCTCCAGGCCTGGGCAGAGGAAACTGATGGCAAGCTGTCTGAGCGCTTGTTGATGGTGATCACCGATGCCGAGATGCCGGAAATGGACGGTTATCGTCTGACTGCCGAGATCCGCAAGGATCCGCGCATGAGTGACCTCTTTGTGGTCTTGCATACGTCGCTATCCGGCTCCTTCAATCAGGCTATGGTCGAAAAAGTCGGTTGCGATGGTTTCCTTTCCAAGTTCCAGCCCGATCAACTGGTTGAAGTGGTACGCAAGCGCCTCGACCGG
>SKFV01000281.1 GCA_007117785.1 Pseudomonas sp. | reverse complement strand
CCCCTGATTATTTCCGGTCCGGCCCAAGACAGCTCCAAGTTGTACGCTACCATCAACAAACTGATACCTACCCTGAAGCGCGGCTACCTGGAAGAAGAGGGGCAGGAGGAAGTTGAAGGGCATTACTACATTGACGAGAAGACCCGCCAGGTTGAGCTCAATGAAGCGGGTCACCAGTTCATTGAAGAGCTGTTGATCAGGGAAGGTTTGTTGCCCGAGGGTGAAAGCCTGTATGCCGCCGGCAATCTCAATCTGTTGCAGCATGTGCATTCGGGTTTGCGTGCGCACACCCTGTTTCACCGCAACGTGGAATATATCGTACAGAACAATCAGGTCATTCTGGTCGATGAGCACACTGGCCGCAGCATGCCCGGTCGTCGCCTTTCCGAGGGCCTTCACCAGGCCATCGAAGCCAAGGAAGGGCTGGATATTCAGGCGGAAAGCCAGACGCTGGCCTCGACGACCTTCCAGAACTACTTCCGTCTGTACAACAAGCTCTCGGGCATGACCGGCACCGCGGATACCGAGGCCTTCGAATTCCGCCAGATTTACGGCCTCGATGTGGTCGTGATTCCGACCAACAAGCCGATGGCGCGCAAGGACTATAACGACCTGGTTTACCTGACCATCGATGAAAAGTTCGCCGCTATTGTGGCTGACATCAAGGAAAGTATGGCTCAGGGCCGTCCGGTGCTGGTCGGTACTGCTTCGATCGAGTCTTCGGAAATCGTGTCCGGTGAACTGAAAAAAGCCAATATCCCGCACCAAGTGCTGAACGCCAAATTCCACGAGAAAGAGGCCGAGATTATTGCTCAGGCCGGGCGTCCGGGTGCAGTGACCATTGCCACCAATATGGCCGGTCGTGGTACCGATATCATTCTGGGCGGCAGCTGGGAGGCGGAAGTCGCTAAGCTGGAGAATCCAACAGACGAGCAGGTCGCGCAAATCAATACCGAGTGGCAGCAACGCCATCAGGCGGTACTGGATGCTGGCGGTTTGCATATCATTGCCTGTGAGCGCCATGAATCACGGCGTATCGACAATCAGTTGCGTGGTCGTGCCGGCCGTCAGGGTGATCCGGGGTCCAGCCGTTTCTACCTGTCGCTGGAAGACAGCCTGATGCGCATCTTTGCCTCTGACCGGGTGAAGAACTTCATGAAAGCCCTGGGCATGGAGAAAGGCGAAGCGATTGAACACCGCATGGTGACCAACGCCATCGAAAAAGCCCAGCGCAAGGTTGAAGGGCGCAACTTCGATATCCGTAAGCAACTGCTGGAATACGATGATGTGGCCAACGAGCAGCGTAAGGTCATCTATCGTCAACGCAACGAAATTCTTGCCGCCGAGGACGTAAGCGATACCATTCAGGCGATCCGAGAAGATGTGGTAGCCAATGCCATCAGCCAGTACATCCCGCCGCAAAGCATGCCTGAACAATGGGATGTGGACGGGCTGGAGCAGCATCTGAACAGCGAGCTGGGTCTGAAGCTGCCGATTGGTGAATGGCTGGAAGCGGAAGGTGCCTTGCACGAGGAAGGCCTGCGTCAGCGTATTCTGGACGCGCATGTGGAATCCTATGCGGCCAAGGAAGAGCAGGCCGGCAAAGAGAATCTGCGTACCTTCGAGAAACAGATGCTGCTGCGTGTACTGGATGACTTGTGGAAAGAGCACCTGGCAACCATGGATCATCTGCGTCAGGGGATTCACTTGCGCGGTTATGCGCAGAAAAACCCCAAGCAGGAGTACAAGCGCGAAGCCTTCAATATGTTCGAGGAGATGCTGGAGTCGATCAAGCACGACACCATTCGCGTCCTCAGTCATGTTCAAGTGCGCCGCGAAGATCCGGCTGAAGAAGAGGCGCGCATGCGTCGCCAGGCCGAAGAGATGGCGCGGCGCATGCAGTTCAAGCACGATGAAGCCAATGCCCTCGGCGAAGCGGATACTCCCGAGCAGCCTGCTGCAGGTGCGCCAAATACCGCACCGATCACCCGGGACGGCCCCAAGGTCGGGCGTAACGACCCGTGCCCCTGCGGCTCCGGCAAGAAGTACAAGCATTGCCACGGGCGCATTGAGTAACCTCAAGCGCCTATCAACCAGCGTTATCTGAGTCGACCTGCGCCCTGACGCGGGTCGAATGTTGTCAGCTTTCCAGCAGGAGTCAGGCCATGAGCCGGTTCTGGAGTTCCTTCGTTCATGATCTGGTGCCCTATGTGCCGGGCGAACAGCCCAAACTGGACAACCTGGTCAAACTGAATACCAACGAAAGTCCCTATGGTCCTTCGCCCCGGGTGCTGGAGGCCATACGCGAGCAGGTTGATGATCGCTTGCGTCTGTATCCGGCACCGGATGCCGATCAGTTGAAAAAGGCGATTGCCGACTATTACGGGGTAACCACGGCCCAGGTGTTTGTCGGCAATGGGTCCGATGAAGTACTGGCGCATGTGTTCAATGGCCTGTTTCGTCACGACGCGCCCATTCTCTACCCGGATATTACCTACAGCTTTTACCCGGTGTATTGCGGGCTGTACGGCATCCATGCCAAGCCCCAGCCACTGGCCGAAGACTTTACCCTGCGGGTAGCGGACTATCAGCAGCCCAATGGCGGTATTATCTTCCCCAACCCGAAT
>SKFV01000181.1 GCA_007117785.1 Pseudomonas sp. | reverse complement strand
TGGCGATTGCCTACGCTGCCAGCGTCGGTGGTATTGCCACGCTGATCGGCACGCCACCCAACGCTCTGTTGGCCGCCTATCTGGCTGACAACCATGATATCCAGATCGGCTTCGCTCAATGGATGCTGATTGGCTTACCTGTTGCCGTCACTATGTTGGTAGTTGTCTGGCTATGGCTGACGCGAAAAGGCTTTGATCTTGGCAATAATGACAAGGGCAGTGATCTGTTGAAAGAGCAGCTGGTCGAATTGGGTAGCCTGAGTCGGGCCGAGAAACAGGTTGGCTGTGTCTTTGTGCTGACGGCCGCTGCCTGGATCTTCCAACCCCTGCTGTCGGCCAATCTGATTCCCTGGCTGAATGACACCGTGATTGCCATCTCGGCTGCCGTGATTCTGTTCCTGGTACCGGTGAACCTGCGCCAGGGTGTGTTCGTGATGAACTGGGATACCGCCAAGGGCATGCCCTGGGACGTGTTGCTGCTGTTCGGTGGCGGCCTGTCACTGGCAGCCGTGATCACCAGCTCAGGCCTGGCCAGCGCTATTGCCATGGGCCTTTCTGACATGGGCATGTTGCCGGCGGTGCTCATGATTGTCCTCATCGCAACCGTGATCATCTTCCTCACCGAAGTGACCAGCAACACGGCAACCGCCGCAGCCTTCCTGCCGCTGATCGGTGCTGTCGCCCTGAGCCAGGATATTTCGCCGCTACTCTTTACCGTACCCGCCGCCATTGCCGCCAGCTGTGCCTTTATGATGCCGGTCGCCACCCCGCCGAACGCCATCGTCTTCTCCAGTGGCCACATGCGCATCAGCGAAATGATCCGCGCTGGCTTTGTGCTCAACCTGGTCGGCATTGTAGTCGTCAGCCTCGCCGCCTACCTGCTGGTCGGCGTGGTATTCAGTATTTAAGCTCGCGGGCACAGCATGCTGTGCCCCTACGCGAAGGTTTGGGAGCATGCAGGATTAGAGCCCTGCGTAGGGACACGGCATGCCGTGTCCGCATCGGTGCGCAGATCGACATTATTCTTGACACCGTGCAGGCACAAAAAAGGGCCGCTGGAAGGTTCCGGCGGCCCGAAGACAACAGAGCGTGGCTGTTGTTGGGGAGTGTTACTCAGGCACTGACTGCGGTCATGCTTTTGTGCTCATTGATCAGATGCTCAACTACACCCGGATCAGCCAGGGTGGAAATATCGCCCAGGCCATCGTATTCAGCGACAGCAATCTTGCGCAGGATGCGGCGCATAATCTTTCCCGAGCGGGTTTTCGGCAGACCCGGCGCCCACTGGATCACTTCCGGTGTGGCGATCGGGCCAATCTCGTGGCGCACCCACTGGCGCAACGCCTGGCGCAAAGCTTCAGTCGCCTCCACGCCATCATTCAGGGTGACATAGACATAGATGCCCTGCCCTTTCATGTCATGTGGCATACCGACCACAGCGGCCTCGGCGACATCCTTGTGCGCAACCAGGGCGCTTTCCACTTCGGCTGTCCCCATACGGTGACCCGAGACGTTGAGCACATCATCGACACGGCCGGTAATCCAGTAATAACCATCTTCGTCACGCCGCGCGCCGTCACCGGTGAAATAGGTGCCCTTGAAGGTACGGAAATAGGTATCGACGAAACGTTCATGGTCGCCAAAAATCGAGCGTGACTGACCCGGCCAGGAATCCAGCAACACCAGGTTGCCTTCCGCCGCACCTTCGAGAATATTGCCCTCGTTATCGACCAGCGCCGGTTGTACGCCGAAGAACGGACAGGCAGCCGAACCCGGTTTCAGCGGCGTGGCGCCCGGCAGCGGTGACATCAGACAGGCACCGGTTTCGGTTTGCCACCAGGTATCCACGATCGGGCAGCGGCCCTTGCCTACCGTGTGGTAATACCAGCTCCAGGCTTCCGGGTTGATCGGCTCACCGACCGACCCGAGCAAGCGCAGACTGCTGCCATCAGCCCCTTCCATTGCCGCATCGCCCATCGCCATCATGGCCCGGATAGCGGTCGGTGCGGTGTAGAGAATATTGACCTTGTGCGTGTCGATCACCTTGGCCATGCGGGTGACGTCAGGATAATTGGGTACACCTTCGAACATCACGGTGGTGGCGCCATTGGCCAGTGGACCATAGAGGGTATAGGTGTGCCCGGTAATCCAGCCGATATCGGCAGTGCACCAGAAGACTTCTTTATCTTTGTAATCAAATACATACTGATGGGTCAGCGCCGCATAGGTGAGGTAACCACCGGTGGTGTGCAGGATACCTTTGGGCTTGCCAGTCGAGCCTGAGGTGTAGAGGATAAACAGTGGATCTTCGCTGTCCATCGGCTCCGGCGGGCAGAAGTCGTCGGCATCGTCCATCAGCTCGGCGTAATCGCGGTCACGATGGTCGTGCCAGGCAATCTCGGCACCGGTGTGCCGGACCACAATAACCTTGTCGACCGTCTTGATCTCCGGGTGGGTCAGGGCTTCATCGACATTCGCCTTGAGCGGCGTGCTACGCCCACCACGCAGGCCTTCATCTGCGGTAATGACCATAGTCGAACGGCCATCAAGAATGCGCCCGGCCAGCGCTTCCGGCGAGAAACCACCAAAGACGACGGAGTGAATCGCGCCGATACGGGTGCAGGCCAGCATCGCTACCGCAGCTTCGGGAATCATCGGCATGTAGATGGTAACTACGTCGCCCTGGGCTACACCCTGATGCTTGAGCGCATTGGCAAAACGGCAAACGTCGCGGTGCAGCTCACGATAGCTGATGTGCCTGGCCAGACCCGGCTCATCAGCTTCCCAGATAATTGCAGTCTGATCACCCCGTTCGGCCAGGTGACGGTCCAGACAATTGGCCGAGACATTGAGATGACCACCGAGATACCACTTGATCGACACATTGTGGTCATCGAAGCTGGTCTGTTTGACCTTTTTGAACGGACGCATCCAGTCAATACGTTTGGCCTGCTCGGCCCAGAACTGCTCGGGATCTTCAATGGATGCCTGATAGAGGCGCTGGTAGGTATCCTGATCAATCAGGGTATTGCGGGCAAATTCTTCCGGTACCGGATACAGGGTCGCGTTGCTCATGGGTCAAACCTCGGCTGTCTTTTGTTATGGCCCACAGTCTTGCCCTAGAGTCCCATTACAACCATACGACCAAGGTAGAAAACTGCTTAGACCTTAGGCTAACAGGCAACTGCCAAGGACAGTTACAAGACAGCAAATGCCTGATCCGTTACAAGTGCTAGGCTGGTAGTCAACACAAGCAGACAGGAGATAGATTATGCAACAGCCCTTGGCCGAACAAACTCTGGATAGCAAGGCTGACAAGAGTGGCATGCCGGCAGAGAGCGACCTGGCGATTCAACTGAAGGAGATGCCTGGCTGGCATCTACGCCTGGTAGATGGCATTGCGAGACTGGAAAAGAGCTACGCGTTTGCTGATTTTACCGCCGCACTGGCGTTTACCAACCGCATTGGCGGCCTGGCCGACGAGGTCGATCACCACCCGGCCATCCTCACCGAGTACGGCAAGGTAACCCTGAGCTGGTGGAGTCACGGACTGGGTGGCGTACACCACAACGACCTGATCATGGCCGCCCGCAGCGACACACTGGCCTGATATTGACGCCGCTGTCATCGCGCCGGCTAAGCCCGCGCGATGACAGGGGCATATCAGGTAATGCCTGGCTGAATTACTTCACCTCAACCGCGAGGCTGTCGGCAATTTTCTTCTGCCAGATTGCCGGGCCGGTGATGTGGGCAGATTCACCGGTACTGTCGACCGCGACGGTGACCGGCATGTCTTCCACTTCAAACTCGTAGATGGCTTCCATACCCAGCTCCGGGAAGGCCACAATCTCGGCCTTCTTGATCGCTTGAGCAACCAGATAAGCCGCACCGCCAACCGCCATCAGGTAGACCGCTTTATGGTCCTTGATCGCCTCGATGGCGATCGGGCCACGCTCGGCCTTGCCGATCATGCCAAGCAAACCGGTCTGCTCCAGAATAGGCCGGGTGAACTTGTCCATCCGTGTTGCAGTGGTCGGGCCCGCTGGACCTACAACCTCTTCGCGCACCGGATCAACCGGGCCAACGTAATAGATAAAGCGGCCCTTGAGATCTACCGGCAGCTCTTCACCCTTATTCAGCATATCGACCATGCGCTTGTGCGCCGCATCGCGGCCGGTGAGCATCTTGCCGGACAGCAGCACGGTTTCACCGCTCTTCCAGGTCTGCACTTCCTCTGGGGTCAGGGTATCCATATTGGCGCGGCGCACGCCGGTGCCGACTTCCCAGGTAATGTCCGGATAGGCATCCATTGGCGGCGCCTCAAGTACAGCCGGACCACTGCCATCGAGCAAGAAGTGCGCGTGACGGGTCGCCGCACAGTTGGGGATCATGCATACTGGCAGACTGGCGGCGTGGGTCGGGTAATCCTTGATCTTGATATCCAGCACCGTGGTCAGGCCGCCCAGGCCCTGAGCACCAATGCCGAGCGCATTGACCTTGTCCATGATTTCCAGACGCAGTTCTTCAACGCGGTTCTGCGGGCCACGGGCACGCAGTTCGTGAATATCAATGGAATCCATCAGCGATTCCTTGGCCAGTACCGCGGCTTTCTCAGCCGTGCCACCAATACCAATACCCAGCATGCCCGGCGGACACCAGCCGGCGCCCATGGTCGGTACGGTTTTCAGTACCCAGTCGACAATGGAGTCAGAGGGGTTGAGCATGACCATTTTCGATTTGTTCTCGGAGCCACCACCCTTGGCGGCAACATCAAACTCGATGCTGTCGCCCGGCACCACCTGGTAGTGAATAACAGCCGGAGTATTGTCCTTGGTATTGGTCCGCTTGCCAGCCGGATCAGCCAGGATGGAGGCACGCAGCACGTTATCCGGATTGTTGTAGGCCTGGCGCACGCCTTCATTGATCATGTCATCCAGGCTCATGGTCGCGCCGTCCCACTGCACATTCATGCCGACACGAGCGAAGATGGTCACAATGCCGGTATCCTGGCAAATCGGCCGGTGGCCGGTAGCACACATACGTGAATTGATCAGAATCTGCGCCATGGCATCACGCGCAGCCTGCGATTCTTCCCGCTCATAGGCCTCATGCACGGCCTGGATGAAATCTACCGGATGGTAATAGGAAATGTACTGCAGCGCGTCCGCTACACTCTGGATCACATCATCTTGTTTGATTACAGCCATGCTGAAACAGACTCCTCTGGTAAGTGGCGGGCAGCAGCGTGTTTCTGCGGCGGCCAAATAAGACCGGTGACGTCTCGCGTAACCGATTTTTCAGGTCTTTATCGGTCAAAGTGTCCACTGGTTCACAGACACCCTCACCCTAAACAGGGATAATGCGCGGCTACGGCAAGCTCCCGAAAATCTGGGCAGCATTATACCCAAGCTGGCTCACCATCAAACCCGCATTTGCACGAGCTCGACCAAAGGGTAGGCAAGCACGCCAATTCGCGTTAAATTGACGCCAAAATGCCATCACCGGAAAGAGGGCATCACGTGACTGACACGGATACCGCGACACAAGCCAAGTTCCAGCGTCTACGCATGCAGCGTTTTCTGATGGCGCAACTGAATTACGCAATTACCTACATCGTTATTTTTACCACCTGGCTATTTGGCGAATACCACGGCACCCAGATTCAGGCACTGAGTCATATCCTGCTCGGTCTTGGCACTCAGGCAGTTTTCCTCTGGTTTCTGGTCAGCGGCTGGAACCTGAAATTCCGTGACCCCAGCATGACAGTGGCGCAAATAGTCGTAGCCACCCTGCTGCTGACCTATATGTTGGTCCATGTCGGCGAATTGCGCGGCAGCATGACTACCGTGTATGCAATTATTCTGTTATTCGGCGTCTTTCAGCTCAGCCGACGGGCTTTCGCGGCGTGCTCCGGCTTTGCCCTCGCCTGCTTTGGCAGCCTGATTCTGCTGGAGCCCTTGCTGATGGCTGATCCTGCACCGGTCAACCGGATGCTGCTGCAGTGGTTCCTGCTCGCCTGCTTTCTCGCCTGGGTGTCCATTTTCTGCAGCTACATCCGTGATTTGCGCGAGCGCCTGCAAATGCGCCATAACACCTTGCAGGTTCATCAGGAAACGCTCAAAGGTATGATGGGGCAACTGGAAAACCTGGCCACCACCGATAGCCTGACCGGGCTGCTCAACCGTCGTTCTTTCTATCAGGAAGCGCAGCGCCGCCTGACTCTGCTGACGCCGGGCAAATCCTTCGGTCTGGCAGTTATCGATCTCGACCATTTCAAACAGGTCAATGATAATTACGGACACGACATCGGCGACAAGGTACTCCAGAGCTTCGCGCAGATTGCTCGCGAAAGTCTGCGCGCAGAAGACCTGCTGGGACGGTTCGGCGGTGAAGAGTTCATCCTGCTGATTCATAATGCTGATGCTAAGCTGCTGAATCAGTGCGTCGAACGTATTCGTCAGCGTTTTTCACAAAGCCGCTTTGCCGGCTTGCCAGAAGATTACCGCTGCACCCTGTCAGCAGGCTTGAGCCTGGTCGTCCCCGGTGACAAACTGGAAGCCCGTATCCGCCAGGCCGATCAGGCGCTCTATGCTGCCAAAGCGGCCGGACGCAACTGTAGTCAGCTGAGCCAAACCGACCATGCCTCAGATAGAACTTGATGATCGGCAATTCAACCTGCCGCTGGACTGCAACCTTCTGGACGGTCTGCTCGCTGCGGGCGTGAGTGTGCCCCACTCTTGCCGCTCGGGTCATTGCCAGACCTGTCTGCTGCAAAGTGATCAACCACTGGAGCAGGATGACCCGGCCTGCAGCAACCTGAGCCCGGAGCAACATGCAGAAGGCTGGTTACTTGCCTGCCAGTGCTGGGTCAGCCAGAACCTCATATTAACCAGTTTCGATCCGACAAAGAGTGCAATCCCTGCGCTGATCACTGGCCAGACGCGACTGGCTGATGACGTTATTGAGTTACGCCTGCAACCCCGTGGACCCTTGCGCTACAAGGCTGGCCAGCATCTCACTCTCTGGCTGGATGAAAACCTTGGCCGCAGCTATTCGATAGCCAGCTTGCCGGAGGACGACGAACTGGCTTTTCACCTGAGACTTTACCCACAAGGTGCTTTTTCGCAACGTATTCAGCGTATGGATAATGGACAGACAATCTATCTGTCGGGGGTTGCGGGCGTTTGCCATTACGACCCTGACTGGCATGACCGGCCTCTGTTGTTGCTGGCGCGTGGAACCGCAATCGGCATGCTGCACGCTATTGCCCGTGACGCCCTGAAACAGGGGCATTCAGGTGGCATTTCACTGATTGTCTGGCAGCGCAGTGAAGCGTCCGGATACCGGCATCAGCAGTTAACCGAGTGGGCAGCACAGCATCCGCAGGTCACTTATCTGACCACCGATGACAGCCAAGGCGATCAGCTGCTCCGGCAAAGGGGGCTTGTCGCCCGCAACGCGATGGCGCTAGTCTGCGGCAGCCCGGCTTTTGTCGAGCGCCAGCGCAAACCCCTTTTCATGAGCGGGCTCGCGCGCCGGCAAGTACTCGACGAAGCCTTTCTCGGCAGCCATTAGTCTGCCGTTGACCCGAACCATGGATATCCACGCATGAGCGAACACCTGTTGATCGAGCGTCAGGATGGCGTATTGACCCTGACCCTGAACCGCCCCGAGAAAAAAAACGCGCTGACCCGAGACATGTACAGCGGCCTTGCCGACGCCATCACCGCGGCACAAGATGATAAAGCGATTCGCGCCATCATCATTCGCGGTAGTGACAGCTGCTTTACCAGCGGCAATGACGTCAGTGACTTTATCAACGCGCCGGCCAGTGGCCCGGATAGCCCGGTCTACCGTTTCCTCAAGGCAATCTGTCATGCTGAAAAACCCCTGATCGCGGCCGTGAATGGCCCGGCGGTTGGCGTCGGCACTACACTCCTCCTGCACTGCGACCTGGTCTATGTGGCTGACAATGCGCGGCTGAAAATGCCCTTCGTCAACCTTGGCCTGTGCCCGGAAGCCGGCTCCAGCTTCCTGCTGCCGCGGCTGCTCGGTCACCTGCGCGCCGCCGAACTGCTGTTGCTTGGTGAAGAAGTCAGTGGCCAGCGTGCGGCAGACATAGGTCTGGCCAATCAGGCCCTGCCTGCCGGCGATGCTGTCTACCAGGCAGCACTGACCAGTGCACAACGCATTGCCAGCTTGCCCCCGGGCTCGATCAAGCTGAGCAAGCAGTTGATCAAGGAAGGTGTCAACCGTCAGGCCGACGAGGTCATGGCTGCCGAAGGCGAACACTTTGCCCGCCTGCTGCAGGGCGCCGAAGCCCGCGAAGCACTGACCGCCTTTATGGAAAAGCGCCAGCCTGTATTTTCTGACCAGTAAGCTTGCTGCGCCGGCTCAGCGACGGATGTTGAACCACAACATCACCAGGCGGTTCAGCTGAGCCCAGAGGCTTATTTTTGCCCGGTGCCAGAGTGGCAAGCGTAGCCACTCGGCATAGGTCCACTCCTGGCTCTGGGCAAAATCCTGGTTAAAGCTGGCGATCACTGCAGTGGTCAGTGAAGCATCTAGTGCTTGCTGGTTGGCTTCCAGATTCCAGTGCATGTTCCAGTGATCGAAATTGCACGAACCGATACTGACCCAATCGTCTGCCAGGACCATTTTCAGGTGCAGAAAGCGCGGTTGGTACTCGAAGATACGCACTCCCGTCTTGAGCAAACCGCGGTAGAAGCGCTGTCCGGCATAACGTACCGCCGGATTATCCGTAATGCTGCCACACAGCAACAAACGGACATCCACGCCACGTCTGGACGCGCGCTTCAAGGCGCGGCGTACTGGCCAACTGGGCAAGAAATATGGCGTAGCCAACCACAGCCGACGCTCTGACCGGCTAATGGCTGCCAGCAAGGCTTGCATGATTTCACGATGCTCACTGGCGTCGGTATAGGATACCCGCCCATAGCCGTTCTGCTCACCAGACAAGGGGGGAGCTGGTACGCGGACCTTCTTCAACCGTGGTGGCTGCCAACGCAGCCGCCGCCCGCTGATGCGCCACTGGCGCTCGAACAGATTCTGCCAGTCAGCGACCACCGGGCCCTGAACCTCGAGCATCACCTCATGCCAATGGCTTTGCAGTTGCTCCGGCTTGTAGAAATCATCGGTAAGCCCCGCACCGCCAACAAAAGCCCTGTGCGTGTCGACCAGCAACAACTTGCGGTGGTCACGGTGAAAATTGCCGTGACCACCCAGCCAACGCAAGGGGTTGTAGAACCGCAACTGGACGCCAGCGTTGTTCAGCTGCTCACGCTCCCGGCTGCTCAACTGGGCACTGCCAAAGCCATCCAGCAGACAGCGCACCTGAACACCGCGCCCGGCAGCGGCGACCAGCACCCGAATCACTTCAGCGCTACTTTCCCCTGAGTTGACCAGATACAGTTCCAGATCAATCGCTTGCTGCGCCGCCGCCATGCGCTGCAACATGCGCGGCATGAAAGCGGTGCCATCAATCAACAGGGTGTACGCATTATCGCCCCGCCAGGGATAAATTGGGCCAGCCATCCAGTGCCTTCTACCTTGGGGCGCAGCCGCGCCTGGCAGGTACCTGCACCCGCTGGCTGCACCGGTTAGGGAATCCGGTAATTTTCCTGACTGAGCAGATCCATGCCGCATTCCAGTTGGCTGATCCAGTCAAGAAACTGATTGATCATATCAGGCCCGACAAAGGGACGACCATGCTGTGGCACAATCATGGCCGGCTTTAGCTGGCGGATCATATTGGCCCACAAACGACAGACCTTGTTACCGGCCATATAACGCCGATGAAAGCCCTCCATGCTGTGCACATGCTCGGCAAAGTCACTCACCGGCTCGGCATCATCCAGCATCGACGCACCCATATCACCTGAAAACAGAATGCCACTGATCGGATCAAAGAATTGCAGATTACCGACCGAATGCAGAAAGTGCGCCGGCAGCGCCTTGATCACGGTTTTTCCAAGGGGAATGTCCTGTCCCCGATCGGGTACCGCAATCATC
>SKFV01000059.1 GCA_007117785.1 Pseudomonas sp. | reverse complement strand
GTCTCATTCTCCTCTTAAATCGGCATGCTAACCATTTGAAGTTCTGCTTGCCAGCAGCATGTGCACACGCCTGCGCCAAAGGTAAAGCGTACCCGGTGCAGGTTTGCATACCCCCGTTTAAAAGCCTAGGCTGGATTCAGGAGAAATATTTCAACCGACACCGAGTTCGAGGAGGCCTATGTCAATGTCCCGTTTGCAATCGCCGCATCTGTATCGTCAGCAATGTTATCTGGGGGGCAAGTGGGTTGATGCCCATGGGGGTCGTCAGATTGCTGTCGACAATCCAGCCACGGGTGACCTTATCGGGCATGTGCCTGACTTGGGCCGGGCTGAGATTGAGCAGGCTATCGTCGATGCCGAGGAAGGCTACAAGGTCTGGCGTGCTTATACCGCCCAGCAGCGGGCAGACTATTTGTTCGCCTGGTACGAATTGATGCTCAAGCACAAGGATGACATCGCCACCTTGATGACCCTGGAGCAGGGCAAGCCGTTGGCCGAGGCCAAGGGTGAGGTGGATTACGCGGCATCCTTCCTGCGCTGGTTCGCCGAAGAGGCGCGGCGCGTTTACGGTGAGACCATTCCCGGCGCCAAGCCCGGTCAGCATATTGTGGTGACCCGGCAACCGGTCGGTGTGACTGCGGCGATTACCCCGTGGAACTTTCCGGCGGCAATGATCACGCGCAAGGCTGGCGCCGCCCTGGCGGCCGGTTGCTCGATGATCGTCAAGCCGGCCGAGGCAACACCCTATACCGCACTGGCTTTGGCTGTGTTGGCCGAAGAAGCAGGGATTCCCCCGGGCGTGTTCAGCGTAGTGACCGGAGATGCGGCCACTATCGGGGAAACCCTGACTGGTAGCCCGGTGGTGCGCAAGATGAGTTTTACCGGTTCGACCGGGGTAGGGCGCAAACTTATGCGTCAATGCGCCGAGCATATCCAGAAAATCTCGTTGGAACTGGGCGGCAACGCACCGTTTATCGTCTTCGATGATGCAGATATCGAGCGCGCGGTGGAAGGTGCCATGGTGTGCAAATTCCGCAACACCGGCCAGACCTGCGTGTGTGCCAATCGCTTTCTGGTGCAGCGCGGCATACATGATGCCTTTGTTGCACGCCTGGCCAAGGCCATGAGCGAGCTGAAACTGGGTGATGGCTTTGACGAGGGCGTGACCCAGTCGGCACTGATCAATCGCGCAGCGGTGGAGAAGGTGTGCGAGCACTACCGCGATGCTTTGGATAAAGGTGCGCGGCATGTGTCGGGTACTGCCCCGGAAGGTGCGCGCGGTAATTTCGTGGAACCGGTATTGATTACCGATGTCAGCAAGGATATGCAACTTTGTCAGGAAGAAACCTTTGGTCCGCTGGCGGCGGTGATTCCTTTCGACACCGAAGCCGAGGCCATCGCCATTGCCAATGACACCCCTTACGGGTTGGCGGCCTATTTCTACAGTCGGGACATCCACCGTATCTGGCGGGTAGCTGATGCCCTGGAAGCAGGCATAGTCGGGGTTAATGAAGGAGCAGTTTCGAATCCAACTGCACCTTTCGGTGGGGTAAAAGCGTCCGGGCTGGGCCGTGAAGGTTCACGCCATGGCCTGGATGAGTACACCGAGCTGAAATACCTCTGCATGGGAGCCGAATAATGACTGCTGCCAAGCCCCAGCCGCGCCATATTGCCCTGATGCCGGGTGATGGCATTGGTGTCGAGGTAGTTGCCGCAGCAGAACAGGTCTTGACCCAGCTGCGCGAAGAACACCATGTCGAGATAACCTGGGACACATTGGATTGGCCCAGCACAGCTTGGCATCAGGAACACGGGCGGATGATGCCGGAAGACGCCATGCAGCGTGTCAAGGGTTACGATGCCCTGTTACTTGGCGCCCTGGGTGATCCTGGGCCGACCAGTGATTCGCAACGCTATCGACTCTCGGATGGCATTTCCCTGGCGCCGTTACTGTCATTTCGCAAGGAGCTCGATTTATGGGCCTGTGAGCGGCCAGCCCGACTCTTGCCGGGTGCGCCACAATATCTGGCCGACCCGCGGGCGGCGGATATCGACATGCTGGTGATCCGGGAAAACAGCGAAGGGGAGTACGTCAATCAGGGTGGTCGCATGCATCGCGGCACGCCCAACGAAGTGGCAACTCAACTGGAAGTGTTCACCCGCAGGGCAACCGAGCGCCTGATCCGGCATGCCTTTCTGCGTGCTCGCAGGCGGCTGGTACTGCGGGGCCAGAGCAAGCAGTTTTACTGTGCGGAAAAGGGTCAGGCCTACGCCCAGTTGTGTCTGGTAACCAAGCGTAATGCCCAGCCGGCCTGGGGTGAGCTGTATTCCGAGGTCTATGCCGAAATTGCCAAGGACTTCCCGGAGATTGGCGTACGCCATGAACTGGTGGATGCTGCCTGCATGAAGTTTATTCAGTGCCCCTGGGAGTTTGATGTAGTGGTGGCGAGTAACTTGCATGGGGATATTCTGACCGATCTGGCGGCCGTATTGTCTGGCGGCCTGGGGCTGGCGCCCTCATGCAATATCAACCCGGACAGCCGCGCCATGCCGGCGCTGTTCGAGCCGACCCACGGCAGTGCGCCGGATATTGCCGGCAAGGGGCTGGCCAATCCGTCAGCCCTGTTGTTGACCACGGCC
>SKFV01000232.1 GCA_007117785.1 Pseudomonas sp. | reverse complement strand
TTCGCGCCAGCGGTCCTCGCCGATGCTTTTCAAATCAACGATATTCGCGTCAATGGTTTGCAGCGGGTATCTGCCGGCAGTGTATTCAGCGCCTTGCCACTGAATATCGGTGATCAAGCTGACGAACGTACGCTGGTTGATGCGTCGCGCTCTCTGTTTCAGACCGGTTTTTTCCAGGATATCGAGCTTGGACGGGACGGCGACGTACTGGTGATCAGCGTGGTCGAGCGACCAGCCATCGCCAGTATTGAAATCGAAGGGAACAAGGCGATTGAAACCGATGATCTGCTCAGCGGTTTACGCTCTGCCGGCCTGGCAGAGGGTGAGATTTTCCAGCAGGCGACTCTGGAAGGGGTGCGCAATGAGCTGCTGCGTCAGTATGTCGGCCAGGGCCGCTATTCGGCAGATATTGAAACCGAGGTCATTGCCGAGCCACGTAACCGCGTCGCACTTAAAATCACTATTGATGAAGGCCAGATGGCGCGGATTACCGATATCAATATTATTGGTAATACGGTCTACAGCAACAGTGAGCTGACCAATCTGTTCGAGCTGAAAACCAGCCGGCGCTGGTTGAAGTTCCTGCGCAGCAGTGATCGCTATTCCCGGGAAAAGCTGTCCGGTGACCTTGAACGTCTGCGTTCCTTCTATCTCGACCGTGGCTATATCAATATGGATATTGCCTCGACCCAGGTATCCATTACCCCGGACAAAAAAGAAGTCTACATTACGGTCAATATTGAAGAAGGTGATCGTTACACGGTCAATCAGGTGAATCTGGCCGGTGATCTGGTAGTGAATGAGGACGAAATTCGTAATCTGCTGCTGGTGGCTCCCGGGCAGATTTTCTCGCGTCAGGTGCTTACCTCAACGTCGGACCTGATCAGTCGCCGTCTGGGTAACGAAGGTTATACCTTTGCCAACGTCAACGGCATCCCTGAAGTCAACGAAGACGACAAGACGGTTGACGTGACTTTTTACGTTGATCCGGGTAACCGTGCCTACGTCAACCGGATCAATTTCCGTGGCAATACCAAGACCGATGACGAAGTACTGCGCCGTGAAATGCGCCAGATGGAAGGGGGCTGGGCTTCTACCCATCTGATTGACGCCTCCAAGGTGCGTCTGGAGCGTCTGGGTTTCTTCCGCGAGGTAGATGTTGAAACTGTACAGGTGCCAGGTACCGAAGACCTGATCGACGTTAACTATACTGTGGAAGAGCAACCCTCAGGCTCGGTGACTGCCAGCCTTGGTTTTGCTCAGGGTACCGGTCTGATTCTGGGTGGCTCCATCAGCCAGAATAACTTTTTCGGTACCGGTAACCGGGTCAGCTTCAGTGCTACCCGTTCCGAGTTTCAGACCGCATTGTCCTTTGGCTTTGTTGACCCCTACCTGACCGTTGATGGTGTGAGCCTGGGGTATAACGCATTCTACCGCACCACCGATTTTGATCGGCTGAATGTCGATGTATCCAGCTATGCGGTTGACTCCTACGGTGGCGGTTTCAATATTGGCTACCCGGTAAGCGAGAATTCGCGTTTGTCCTTTGGCCTGTCGCTGCAGCAGGACAAAATCAAGACCGGCCGTTTCACGGTGGTTGAAATCATGGATTTCCTCCGTGAGGAAGGTGACAGTCACATGACCTACCGTTTCAATGCCGGTTGGTCGCAGTCGACCCTCAATCGTGGTGTATTTCCTGATCGTGGTAGCTCTCAGTCACTTAGCCTGGCCGTAACACTGCCCGGTAGCGATTTGAGCTTTTACACGCTGGATTACCGTGGCCAGCGTTACTTTCCGATGACTCAGGACCTTACCTTGCGCCTGCATACGGACCTGGGCTTCGCCCGACGCTTTGGTGATACCAAGGTATTGCCTTTCTATGAGAACTATTATGCCGGCGGTATCGGTTCGGTGCGGGGCTTCCGCGATAGCAGCCTGGGACCGCGCAGTACACCGAATCCGAATGACTTTGACCAGCGGCCACTACCCTTCGGCGGTAACGTCAAGGTCACTGGTGGTGCCGAATTGATTTTCCCGGTTCCCTTCATTACCGATCAGCGTTCGCTGCGTACCGTGCTGTTCCTTGATGCCGGTAATGTGTTTGATGCCTATTGCACCAACGAAGTGTTGGTCGATGGTCGACGCAATCCGGGTTGTGGTGATATTGACCTGGGTGATTTGCGCTACAGTGCAGGGCTTGGTTTGAATTGGCTGACGGCGCTGGGTCCATTGGGCTTCAGCCTCGGTCGAGCATTGAACGCTGAATCCGGTGACCGTACCCAGTTCTTCCAGTTCACTCTGGGCCAGACGTTCTGATCCGGGTTGAACCAATAAATACAAACCAGCAGGAGTGAAGTTAAGTGCGAAACATGTTTAAAGCCATTGCCGTGGTAGCCCTGGTCGGGATGACTTTCCCCGCCGCTGCCCAAATGAAAATTGCCGTACTTAATTACGAGCGCGCCGTGATGGAATCCGACGCCGCCCAGCGCCATTCGGCCGAAATGGAACAGCGTCTGGGTAGTCAGGTTCAGCGCTTGCAGAATATCGAGCGTGAAATGCGTCGTTTGCAAGAGCGTGGTCAGAATGAGCGTGAGCGTCTGGAGCAGGACGAGCTGGAAAAGCTTGAGCTGGAATTCCGTCAGCGCGCTCGTGAACGCGAGCAACAGGCACAGCAACTGCAGGAAGCCAAGCAGGCGGCTGATCGCCAGATGCTGGAGCAATTACAGCCACGGCTGAATGCGGCGATTGAGGCCATTATCGAGTCGAATGATTATGACCTGATTCTGGATGCCAGCGCCGTTGTTCATGTTAAACCCGAGCGCGATATTACCAATCAGGTAATTGAGCGTCTGAACCGCTCGCGTTGAGCCCCGCATGAGTCAGACGGACAGTATCAGCCTGGGCCAACTGGCCGAACGTCTTGACGCCCATTTGCAGGGTGACGCCAATCAGCCGATTAGTGGTATGGCAACCTTGCAGCAGGCCGGGCCTGGTGAGTTGAGCTTTCTGGCCAACAGTCAGTACCGGAAATACCTGGCCGAGACGCGTGCGGGAGCTGTTTTGTTGCGGGCTTCAGACGCTGAAGGTTTTACGGGCAATGCGCTGATCGTGGCCGACCCCTATCTGGCCTATGCCCGTTTGTCACATCAGTTTGATCGCAAGCCCAAGTCGCCGTCCGGAATTCATCCCACGGCTACGGTGGCAGCCACTGCCCAGATTGACCCTACTGCCAGCATTGGCCCCGGCGCAGTGATTGAAGACGCTGCGGTCATTGCTGCGGGCGCCAGCGTGGGAGCGCAGTGCTTTGTGGGTGCCCGCTCGCAGATTGGAGACGGCGGTTGGCTGGCTCCCCGTGTGACCTTGTACCATGATGTGCGTATCGGTCAGCGGGTCAGCATCCAGTCTGGCGCAGTGATTGGGTCGGAAGGTTTTGGTTTTGCCAATGACCAGGGGAAATGGGAAAAGATTGCCCAGATCGGTGGCGTCCTGATTGGCGATGATGTCGAGATTGGTGCCAATACCACTATAGACCGTGGTGCTTTGTCCGATACCATCATTGGCAACGGCGTTAAACTGGATAACCAGATCCAGATTGCCCATAACGTTCAGATCGGTGACCACACGGCGATGGCCGCCTGTGTCGGTATTTCCGGCAGCACCCGCATCGGTAAGCACTGCACCATTGCTGGCGGTGTAGGTATGGTTGGTCATATCGAGGTCTGTGATCATGCCTTTGTTACCGGTATGACCATGGTTACCCGGTCGATTACCGAACCAGGCGCCTATTCATCCGGTACTGCTATGCAGGCGGCGGGTGACTGGAAAAAGAGCGCTGCGCGGTTGCGTCAGTTGGATGGCTTGTTCAAGCGGGTCCAGCAACTCGAGAAACAACTGGCCGACGTGACTTCGTCGGCCGCGGACTCATCAGAAGCCTGAGCCTGCCCGCGGGCTCATTCCTACTTTGCGCAAGGCCAGTTACGACATGGATATTAATGAAATCAAGCAATACCTTCCCCACCGCTACCCGTTCCTGCTGGTGGACCGCGTCGTCGAGCTGGATCTTGAGACCAAGCGCATTCATGCCTACAAGAATGTGTCGGTTAACGAGCCCTTTTTCAATGGGCATTTCCCGCAACATCCGATAATGCCTGGCGTATTGATCATCGAGGCCATGGCTCAGGCAGCGGGTTTGCTGGGTTTCAAGATGATGGATGTAAAGCCGGAAGACGGCACCCTGTATTACTTTGTCGGCTCCGACAAGCTGCGTTTCCGGCAGCCGGTAGTGCCGGGTGATCAGTTGCAACTGGAAGCCCAATATCTTAGCGATAAACGCGGCATCTGGAAGTTTGCCTGCCGCGCGCTGGTTGATGGCAAAGAAGCCTGTGCAGCCGAAATCGTTTGTGCGGAACGCAAGATATGAGTCGAATTCATCCCCAGGCGATCGTTGATCCCGGCGCCCGACTGGCTGATGACGTTGAAGTCGGCCCCTGGACCCTGATTGGTCCGGATGTCGAAATTGGTGCCGGGTCTGTGATTGGGCCCCATGTAGTAATCAAGGGGCCAACGCGCATTGGCCAGCGCAACCGCATCTTCCAGTTTGCCTCGGTGGGGGAAGACTGTCAGGACAAGAAGTATGCTGGTGAGCCGACGCGTCTGGAGATTGGTGATGACAATGTCATCCGCGAAGGCTGTACGCTGCACCGCGGTACGGTGCAGGATCAGTCTCTGACCCGTATCGGCGACCGCAACCTGCTGATGGCCTACGTGCACGTGGCGCATGACTGCGTGCTCGGCAATGACATCATCATGGCCAACAACGCGACTATCGCCGGGCATGTCAGGGTAGGTGATGGTGCCATTCTGGGTGGTTACACCACAGTCCACCAGTTCTGTCACATCGGCCCCTGGTCGATGAGTGCGGCCAACAGCGCCGTGTTCAAGGATATTCCCGCCTATGTCATGGTTGGTGGGAATCCGGCCAGTGCCCACGGCATGAATTTTGAGGGCATGCGGCGCCGTGGTTACAGCCCGGAGCTGGTGGCTGCCCTGCGCCGTGCCTACAAGGTGGTCTATCGCCAGGGCCTGACTCTGCAGCAAGCGCTGGATGAACTCCAGGCCAGTGCCGAGCAATTCCCTGAAATCGCCCTCTATCGCGATTCCATTCTGGCCTCGACCCGCGGCATTACCCGCTGACCATGATGCGCTCCGAACGTCCGCTGTGCATTGCCCTGGTTGCCGGTGAGGCTTCGGGCGATACCCTGGGCGCCGGACTGATCAAGGCGTTGCGCCAGCGCTTTCCCAATGCCCGCTTTATCGGCATTGGCGGCCCACGCATGCAGGCTGCTGGCCTGGTCTCGCAGGTGCCGATGGAGCGCCTGTCGGTGATGGGGTTGGTCGAAGTGCTGGGTCGGCTACGTGAACTCTTGCGTATCCGCCGCGAACTGGTGGATTACCTCACGAAACAACAACCCGATGTCTTTATTGGCATCGATGCACCGGATTTCACCCTGGGTGTCGAGCGCCGCCTGCGGGATGCCGGCATTGCGACGGTGCATTACGTCAGCCCCTCGGTTTGGGCCTGGCGGGAAAAGCGGGTACACGGCATCAAGCAATCGACTGACCTGATGCTGACCCTGTTTCCCTTTGAAGAAGCTGTCTATGAGCAACACGGCGTAGCCGTGCGCTGCGTGGGCCATACCCTGGCCGATGAGATCCCCTTACAGCCAGATCGCGCTGCCGCACGTGCCCGACTCGGCATGGCTGCTGACGCACGGGTATTGGCCCTGTTACCCGGCAGCCGTAATGGCGAACTACGCAAGCTGGGCCAGTTATTTTTGCAGACCGCGCACTGGTGTCTGCAACGCGAGCCGGGCCTGCAGTTTGTCCTGCCCTGCGCCAACCCGGAGCGCCGCGCCCAGATGGAGCAGATCATTGCGGACAGTGACCTGAACCTGCCACTCAGGCTGCTCGATGGCCAGGCCCACGAGGCGTTGGCCGCCTGTGATGCCGTCTTGATCGCCTCGGGCACCGCAACCCTGGAAGCCATGTTGTTCAAGCGTCCTATGGTGGTGGCCTACCGCATGGCCGGGCTGACCTTCAAGATTCTCAGCAAGCTGGTCAAGGTCGATTACGTCGCCTTGCCCAACCTGCTCGCAGGCCGCGAAGTCGCACCCGAATTTCTGCAGGATGCCGCGACGCCTGAAGCCATGGGCGCTGCATTACTGCAACGACTGCAACCCACTGACACCCGTGAGCAGGTCATGGCCGACTACCTGCGCCTGCACCAGATGCTGCGCCGTGATGCCGATCAGGCAGCGGCGGATGCGGTCACCGAGCTATTATCCGAACGGGGCCGGCTGTGACCCAGTTGCGCATGGACTGGGATCTGTCTGCATCCGTTGAGGAACACGTGGCCGGGGTTGATGAAGTCGGCCGAGGCCCACTCTGTGGTGCCGTAGTAACGGCAGCGGTAATCCTCGACCCGGCCCGACCTATTCCGGGCCTGAATGACTCGAAGAAACTCACCGAAAAACGCCGCGAAGCCTTGTTTCCTCTCATTCAGGAGCATGCACTGGCCTGGTGTATTGCCCGCGCCGAGGTAGAAGAGATCGATCAGCTGAACATCCTGCACGCGACCATGCTGGCGATGCAGCGCGCAGTCGCGGGGCTATCGATTCGCCCTGACCGGGTGCTGATCGACGGCAACCGCTGCCCGGTACTGCCGATGCCAGCAGAAGCGGTGATCAAGGGTGATAGCCGGGTACCGGCGATTGCCGCCGCATCCATTCTGGCCAAGGTAGCGCGTGACCGCGAAATGCAGGCACTGGATCAGCAGTATCCAGGCTATGGCATTGCCGGGCACAAGGGCTATCCCACGCCCGTCCATCTGCAGGCCCTCGAGCAGTTGGGGCCGACACCCATCCACCGGCGTTCCTTTGGTCCGGTCAGGCGGTTTTTTGAGTCAGCTGGTTAGGAGTGCATGCCCACTTGGCGTTGACCCGCTGAGATGCTGATGGGGCCGGGCTGCGGTTCACCGCGGCAGGACCGTTAGATGCCATGGATGGCATCTACGAGCCCCCAGGGAAGGGTTCACGGCGTGTCCTGACGCGGTGAACCGCAGCTCGGCTGGCACAGATCCATACAGGTAGTCACAACAACATCGAACGAATATCCCCCAGCAACTCACCCAATCTGCGGGTAAATTGCGCCGCCGCGGCACCATTGATTGCCCGGTGATCGTAGGACAGTGACAACGGCAGCATCAGCCGCGGTTGGAAGCTGTCGCCATCCCACACCGGCTGCATGGTCGCCTTGGAGACACCCAGAATGGCAACCTCCGGGCTGTTCACAATAGGCGTGAAGTAGGTGCCGCCAATGTGCCCCAGGCTGGAGATGGTGAAGCAAGCGCCTTGCATGTCATTGCTGCCCAGCTTCTTGTTGCGCGCCTTGTCGGCCAGCTCAGCCGCTTCGGCAGCCAGCTGCAGCAGGCTTTTCTGGTCGACATCGCGAATCACCGGTACCAGCAGGCCATCAGGCGTATCCACGGCAAAGCCCAGATGCACATACTTTTTCTGGATCAGCGCCTTGCCGTCCGGGCTCAATGACGCATTGAAGTCCGGCATTTCCCTGAGCAGGTGGGCACAGGCCTTGAGCAGGAAGGGCAGCAGGGTCAGTTTAACGCCCGCCTTGTCGGCTGCGGCTTTCTGCGCCTTGCGGAAGGCTTCCAGCTCGGTCATGTCGGCCAGATCAAACTGGGTGACATGGGGCACATTCAGCCAGCTGCGGTGCAGGTTGGCAGCACCGACCTGCTGCATGCGCGTCATCGGCTTCTCTTCGGTCTCGCCAAAACGACTGAAGTCGATCTCGGGCACCGGTGGAATACCGCTGTTGGCAGGGCCAGCCTGCTTGCGCTGCTGCATCACCTGCTTGACGTAAGCATCGATATCTTCCTTGAGGATACGTTCACGCGGGCCGCTGGGTTTGACTTCCGGTAGCTCGACACCCAGTTCGCGGGCCATCTTGCGCACCGCCGGACCGGCATGTACCCGGGTGCCTTCACGGCTGGGGGCGCCTACCGGAGCTGGCGGGCGCTCGTCGCCGGAAGACTCGGCCTTGGCTTGACTGCTGTCACTGGATGCCTTTGACGCCGGCTGCTGGTCTTGCTTCCCGGCCTTTGTTTCCTGGTCGTCGTCAGAGGTGTCACTGTCGTCGTCCTCGGCGTCATCTGCAGCCTCTTCCTCAGTGCTGATGCTCAGCGTCAGCATGGGGTCGCCGGTCTTGACCTCCTGCTCCAGCTTGACATCGATGGATTTGACTACCCCGGCGTGCGGGCAGGGAATTTCCATACTCGCCTTGTCGGACTCCAGCACGATGACCGAGTCTTCGGCTTGCAGCTCGTCGCCTTCCTTGACCAGAATTTCGATCACCTTGGCACTGTCACCACCCAGGTCTGGAATGCTGATGGCCTGTTCTTTGGCAGCTGACTTGCCGGATTTTTTCGCTGACGATGGCTTGTCTGACGTTTCTGCTTTTTCGTCGGATGACGGCTGACTGGCTTTGGGCTTGTCGGCGCTATCTTCGTCTTTACTGTCTTCAACATCACTGCCTTCAGCATCGTCGCCAGCGCCGGTTTCGGCGTCCAGCTCGATCATGACGTCACCCTCTTTCAGGGTGTCGCCGAGTTTGACCTTGATGCTTTTCACTACGCCAGCCTTGGGGCTGGGCACTTCCATGCTGGCCTTGTCGGACTCCAGCACCAGCAGGGAATCTTCTGCGCTGATGCTATCGCCTTCCTTAACCAGGATTTCGATGATTTCACCCTCACCGCCGCCGATGTCGGGTACTTTGATGGCTTCACTCATACCGTCGCTCCTCAGCTGTCCAGTGGGTTGGCTTTGTTGCTGTCCAGCTTGTAAGCCTTGAGCGCATCGGCCAGCACCTTGGGTTTCAGGGTGCCATCCTCGACCAGGGCGCTGAGCGCGGCACAGACAATCCAGTAGCGGTCCACTTCAAAGAAGTGACGCAGTTTGCGGCGGCTGTCACTGCGGCCAAAGCCATCGGTGCCCAGCACCTTGAAGGTAGTGGGTACCCACTGGCGGATCTGGTCGGCATACAGCTTCATATAATCGGTCGCGGCAATCACCGGGCCCTTGGCCTTGGCCAGTTGTGTCTCAACGTAGCTGTCCTTGCGCTTGCGCGTGGGGTTGAGGCGGTTCCAGCGTTCGACCTCCAGGCCGTCACGGCGCAGCTCGTTGAAGCTGGTTACGCTCCAGATGTCGGCGCTGATGCCGTGCTCCTCGGCCAGCAGGGTGGCAGCTTCACGGACTTCACGCAGGATGGTGCCACTGCCCAGCAGCTGCACATGCAGCTCGGCCGGTTTTTTCGCCGTCTCCAGCTGGTACATGCCACGCATGATCTGCTCTTCCAGCCCCTTGGTCCTGGGCATGGCCGGCTGCTGGTAGGACTCGTTCATTACGGTCAGGTAATAGTAGACATTTTCCTGCTCTTCCATCATCCGACGCGCGCCCTCGCGGATAATCACCGCGAGTTCGTAGCCATAGGTCGGGTCATAACTGCGGCAGTTGGGGATGGTGCCACCGAGAATATGGCTGTGGCCATCCTGGTGCTGCAGGCCTTCGCCGTTCAGGGTGGTGCGGCCGGCCGTGCCACCAATCAGGAAGCCCTTGGCGCGGCTGTCACCGGCGGCCCAGGCCAGGTCACCAATGCGCTGGAAACCGAACATCGAATAGAAGATATAGAAGGGCAGCATCGGCTGGTTGTGGGTGCTGTAGGCCGTACCTGCAGCAATCCAGCTGGACATGGCGCCGGCTTCGTTGATGCCTTCTTCGAGGATCTGGCCCTTCTTGTCCTCGCGGTAGAACATCACCTGGTCACGGTCGACCGGCTCATACAGCTGGCCGACTGATGAATAGATGCCCAGCTGGCGGAACATGCCTTCCATACCAAAGGTGCGCGCCTCGTCCGGCACAATGGGTACGATGCGCGGGCCCAGCTCCTTGTCCTTGACCAGTTGCGAGATGATGCGCACAAAGGCCATGGTGGTTGAGATTTCGCGGTCACCGGAGCCATCCAGAATGGCCTTGAGGGTATCCAGCGGT
>SKFV01000276.1 GCA_007117785.1 Pseudomonas sp. | reverse complement strand
TTGACTTTAACCTCAGTGATGAATGCGCAAAACCCCAACTTTTATTTACACGAAAACGGAGTAACCTGTATGTGTCCAGATGCCGCCATTGGTGAAACCGTGGATCAGGCCAGTGCGCTGAAAAAATCCTGGGCCAAAGGCGTGATCAATGCCGTGTTGCGCCGGGTTCAGCGCGAGCAGGCGGATCTGCTGGCCAGTGTTGATCAGCAACCGCATTTGCGTCTGGCCCATCCCCGCTGGCTGTATAAACGGCTCGGCGCTGACTGGCCCGAGCATCTGGAGAGTCTCTGCCAAGCCAACAACGGCCACCCACCGCTGACCCTGCGGGTCAATCCGATGCGTCAGACGCGGGCCGAATACCTGGATCAGTTGACTGCCGCCGGTGTTACCGCCAGCGCCTGCGACTATGCGGATCAAGGTATTCGCCTGGCAACGCCGCAGGATGTCACCCAGCTTCCCGGTTTCAATGCGGGCTGCGTCAGTGTGCAGGATGAAGCAGCACAACTGGCCGCGCCACTGCTTGAGCTACAAGCCGGTCAACGGGTACTGGATGCCTGTTGCGCCCCCGGTGGCAAGACCGGCCAGATCGCCGAACTGCAACCCGGGCTTGCACATTTACTGGCACTGGATCTGGAACCGGCGCGCTTGCAGCGGGTGGCGGATAACCTTAAACGCCTGGGCCTGACGGCTGAGCTCAAGGCTGCCGACGGGCGAGACCTGGATGCCTGGTGGGATGGGCAGTCGTTTGATCGCATTCTGCTGGACGCCCCTTGCTCGGCGACCGGAGTGATTCGCCGTCATCCGGATATCAAACTGACGCGCAAGGCCGATGATATAGCGGCACTGGCCAAACTTCAGGGCGAACTGCTCGACCGTTTATGGCAGACACTCGCGGTCGGCGGCATCCTGGTGTATGCCACCTGCTCGGTGCTGCCGATGGAAAACCGCGACGTGATTGCCGCCTTCTTGCAGCGCCAACCCGGTGCCCGCGAATTGCCGGTAACGGTCAGTGCCGGCCTCGCCGACCAGCATGGCCGGCAACTATTCCCGCAGGAAAACGGGCACGATGGCTTTTATTTGGCCAAACTGGTAAAAATTGCCGCCAGTTCTACCCCTGCGCAGCGGCCAACGGAGTCTGCACAATGAAGATCATCATTCTTGGCGCTGGTCAGGTCGGCGCCAGTGTCGCCGCCGAGCTGGCCAGTGAAGCCAATGACATCACCGTGATCGACACCGACGGCCCGCGCCTGCGCGAACTGGGCGACCGGCTGGATATCCGAACGGTACAGGGCCGCGGCTCCTTTCCCACGGTGCTGCGTCAGGCCGGAGCGGATGATGCCGATATGCTGATTGCGGTCACCAGCAGCGATGAAACCAACATGATCGCCTGCCAGATTGCCTTTACCCTGTTCAAGACGCCGACCAAGATCGCCCGGGTACGCGAGTCGGCCTATCTGACCCGTGGCGGCCTGTTCAAGAACGCCGCCATTCCCATTGACGTGCTGATCAGCCCGGAGCAGGTGGTCACCAACTACATCAAGCGGCTGATCGACAACCCCGGCGCCTTGCAGGTGCTGGATTTTGCCGAAGGCAAGGTGCAGCTGGTAGCGGTTCGCGCCTACTACGGTGGCCCACTGGTCGGCCAGGAATTGCGCTTCCTGCGCCAGCACATGCCCGGCGTCGATACCCGGGTGGCGGCGATTTTCCGCAAGAACCGGCCGATTCTGCCCCAGGGCGATACCGTGATCGAAGCGGATGACGAGGTCTTCTTTGTTGCGGCCGCACCGGATATCCGCTCGGTGATGAGTGAGCTGCGGCGGCTGGAAAAAAGTAATAAACGTGTCATTATCGCCGGCGGCGGCAATATCGGTGAACGCCTGGCTGAGGCAATTGAAAGCCGTTACCGGGTAAAAATCATCGAGAAGAACCCGGTGCGGGCCGACTATCTGGCACAGAATCTGGATCGTACCGTGGTACTCAGTGGTAGCGCCTCGGACAAGGAATTGCTGATCGAGGAAAATATCGAGGAAGTGGATATTTTCTGCGCGGTCACCAATGACGACGAGGCCAACATCATGTCGGCCATGCTGGCCAAGCGTCTCGGCGCACGCAAGGTGATGGCACTGATCAACAACCCGGCCTATGTCGACCTGGTGCAGGGCGGCGAGATCGATATTGCCATTTCACCCTCGCAAGCCACCATCGGCACCCTGCTGACCCATGTGCGGCGCGGCGATATCGTCAACGTGTATTCCTTGCGTCGGGGTGCGGCGGAGGCGATCGAGGCGGTAGCCCACGGTGATGCACGCTCGTCACAGGTTATCGGCAAGGCGATTCGCGATATCAAGTTACCGCCTGGCACCACCATTGGTGCTATCGTGCGTGACGAAGAAGTGTTGATTGCGCATGACTCGACGGTGATTGAAGCCGATGACCATGTGGTGCTCTTTGTGATCGACAAAAAGCATATCCGCGATGTGGAACGCCTGTTCCAGGTCGGCCTGACCTTTTTCTGACCCTTTTCCGACCGGCCTGAGGCTTGCAGCGGCATGCAATATTTTCAGATACAGCGCATTCTCGGCATCCTGGTCATGCTGTTTTCCAGCAGTATGTTGCTGCCGGCGCTGGTCGGTTTCTGGTACGGTGAACCTGCTCTCGAGGCCTTTACCACCTCATTCCTGATCACCATGGTGGTCGGTTTTCTGGTCTGGCTACCGGTCAAGGGCCAACGCAAGGAGCTGCGTACCCGCGATGGCTACCTGATTACCGTACTCTTCTGGCTGGTACTCGGCCTGTTTGGCGCCGTGCCGCTCTATCTACTGGATATGAGTGTATCGGACGCAGTATTCGAGTCCTTTTCCGGCATTACCACTACCGGGGCCACGGTACTTACCGGACTGGATGATCTGCCGCGGGCCATGTTGTTCTACCGGCAGATGCTGCAGTGGATGGGCGGTATGGGTATCGTTGTGCTGGCGGTTGCCATTCTGCCGATGCTCGGGGTCGGTGGCATGCAGCTCTACCGCGCGGAAATGCCCGGCCCACTGAAAGAAAACAAGCTGACGCCGCGCATCGCTGAAACCGCCAAGGTGCTCTGGTACATCTACGCCGGCCTGACCCTGGTCTGTGCGCTGGCTTACTGGGCCGCGGGTATGGAGCTGTTCGATGCCATTGGCCACAGTTTCTCGACCGTCGCCATCGGCGGCTTTTCCACCCACGATGCCAGTATTGGCTATTACGACAGCGCGCTGATTGAAAGTATCTGCATTCTGTTCATGCTGGTCTCCGGCATCAACTTTGCGCTACACTTTTTGTCCTGGCGGCAAAAATCGATCAAGCATTACTGGCAGGACCCGGAGTGTCGTGCCTATGTCACCGTGCTCGGCGCGCTCTTCATCATCTGTACCGTGGTGCTGATCCATTTCCAGTATTACGATACCTGGACCATCCTGCGTTACAGCGCTTTCCAGGTGGTGTCGATCGCGACGACGACCGGCTTCGGTGTGACCGACTTTTCCGCCTGGCCGACCTTGCTGCCCTTCCTCTTGCTGTATGCCAGCTTTATGGGCGCCTGTGCGGGTTCGACCGGTGGTGGCATGAAGGTGATCCGCGTGCTCTTGCTGTACAAGCAGGGCTCACGGGAAACCAAGCGTCTGCTGCATCCGCGCGGGGTGTTTCCGGTCAAGCTGGGCAAGCGCCCGGTGCCGGACCGGATTGTCGAGGCGGTGTGGGGCTTCTGCGCCGTCTATGTGTTCACCTTTGCGGTGATGTTCCTGTTGCTGCTGGGCAGCGGGCTGGATTTTGTCACCGCCTTTTCGGCGTTGGCGGCCTGCATGAACAACCTCGGCCCGGGCCTCGGCGAGGTCTCAGCGCATTACGGGGATCTGGAAGCGGGGGTAAAGTGGATTCTCAGCTTTGCCATGCTGCTGGGCCGGCTTGAGGTATTTACCCTGCTGGTGATTCTGACACCGATGTTCTGGCGGCGCTGATGAGATCCAGAGCCTTGGCTCAGGAAACACTGATCAGCTGCAGATTAATGATCATCTTCATCCACAAACGCCAACCCAACCCCATCTCCGGGCACCACACGCATCACCCGCATACGCAGAATCGGCGCTTCGATCGGCATACCCTGAACCTGGCCCTCAACCTCGGTGCCTGGAGGCAAAGCGGCAAGATCGGCATTCTCAACAAATACACCACCGTCGGACAAATCCCGGGTAAAACCAAACACCTCACCGACATCCGGATGGGTGATCTTGATCCGCGCCTGCATCATGGTGCGGGGATATTGCCGCTGGTCAGCCATGTTTCACTCCTGAACGGTGGTGTTAATACCACTCTTGCTCGCCTGCTGGACGTTTCTTGAAACGTTTCATGCTCCACATGTACTGACTTGGCCACTGGCGCACATAGCGCTCAAGGACACTGCTCATGCTGGCAACGGCGGTTTGCGCATCGGTGCTGTACATCGCCTCTGGCGCCGCCTCGACAATCACCTTGAATCCTGAATGATCTTCCAGGCGGACGCAATGCAAAAAAAGCCCGCGCGCCTCGCCACCCTTGAGCAGGTTGGGGACAAACTTGCTGGTCAACGCCTGGATGCCGAAAAAGGGCACGAACTCGCCGCTTTTGAGCGCCGGTTCCGGGTCTGCCGGAATACCCACTGCACCGCCCTGGCGTACCTCGCGCATGACCATGCTGATGCCTTCGCGGGTTGAAGGAGCAACTTTATTGCCCAGCTGGGCCCGTTGCTGACGTAGCAAATCATCGATCGCCTTGAGTTTTGGCGGGCGGAAGAAAATGACCGGTGAGCAGCGCGAACAGTACCAGTGATTGAGCACTTCCCAGTTGCCGAGGTGGCTGGTGATGGCCACGACACCCTTGCCGTCGGCAAGGGCCTCATGCAGCAGATGCTCGCCTTCCACCTCTTTGATCAGGCTCAGGGTTTTTTCCGGCTTCCAGATCCAGGCGCAGGCACTTTCGGCAAAGCTGCGCCCACTTTGCATCATGGTCTGGCGCACCAGTTGCGCGCGCGCGGCACTGTCCAGTTCGGGCAGGCAGTGCTGCAGGTTGATGCGGGTTACCTCACGCTCGCGGTTGGGAAACAGGTACATCAACCAGCCAACGGCAGCCCCCATTCGCTGCGCCACCGCAAAGGGCAGGCAGGCAAACAAACGCAGAAAACCGACTACCAGGGCACCCTTGAAACGCTCCACAGTCTACTCCGGCCATGTTGAGGCGTGATAAAGAACCCATTGTAAACAGGACATTCATCGCACGCGAGCCAGCGGTGGTTTAAATCTGCCAGGCTTCCAACTGTTCGCGCAGGGCGGCAGGAATGGGCGCAGGGCGGTTGCTTTGTGGGTTGATCACCACCATCACGCTGTTCGCCGCGGCCTGCACCTCATCTTTATCCAGCGCACAGCCGGTAAACACAAAAGAACTGTTACCGATGCGGCTGATACCCGAGGCCAGTTCAACGGCGTGCCAGCCTGGCCGGAAATTGCAATAACTGATATCCGCGCGGGCAATCAGGATGCCCAGCCCTTGCATATCAAGCTGGCGAATGCCACCGAAGCGCGCCTGTTCCATATAGCGTGCCAGCCCGGCTTCGCTGCGCAGGCTATCGGCATCCAGATCGCCGTAACGCGGGGTCAATTGCTGACGCACCGGGAAGTTGTGCGCCTGACTGGCAAGCTGTGTGTAGTCATTGTCCGGCAGCTGGTCGCGGGCCACCGGGGCGGAGCACTCAGCCTGCAGCAGTTGCTGGATGGCAGCCGGTAGATCCTCCCAGCGGCCCTGCTCGTAGGCGCCGATAAAGGCGTCCTGGGTTCCGACCAGTTCACCGTTCTGGTACAGCTGGCTACGCAGATGAAACTGCTCACGTTCACACCCTAGCAAGGTCACTTCTGCCTCCAGCGGCTGGCCGTACCAGCTGATTTGCCGGTAATCAGTAAGGCAGCGTTGCGGGCGCAGACACAAGCCATCGGCAAACCAGGCGTCCGGGCCAAAACGGTCCATGTGGGCCTGCATGCGTGCTTCCTGATGAATATGGTAGGCACGGGTGTTGTTCACATGCCGCCAGGTATCCAGATCGGTATAGCGCGGCATGATCTGGCAACGAAAGGGGCGGGCAGTGGACTCGGTCATGGCAAGGTTCCTGGTAACAATGTGGCAGCCCTTAAGCATGCGCACTGCTGCCGTGTGACGCAAGCCTGATTACCCCGGATTGACCGGGGAAATAGTCAGGCATGCGGTTGCCAGCGGCGAGTCCTGTATGTCCATCGCGTCTGCTTGTATACTCCGCGTTTATTTCTCAGCCTGACCGGGTGAAATACGTGACTCAGACCAAGCCAGACATCAGCACCTTCCAGGGACTGATCCTTGCCCTGCAAAGCTACTGGGCCGACCAGGGGTGCGTAATCCTGCAACCCTACGACATGGAAATGGGTGCCGGCACCTTCCACACCGCGACCTTTCTGCGTGCCATTGGCCCGGAAACCTGGCACGCCGCCTATGTGCAGCCCAGCCGCCGCCCGGCCGATGGTCGTTACGGGGATAACCCCAATCGCCTGCAACACTATTACCAGTTTCAGGTGGTGCTGAAGCCCAACCCGGAGAATATCCAGGAACTGTATCTCGACTCCCTGCGGCATATCGGCCTGGATCCGCTGGTGCATGATGTGCGCTTTGTCGAAGACAACTGGGAATCACCTACCCTGGGTGCCTGGGGTCTGGGCTGGGAAGTCTGGCTGAACGGTATGGAAGTGACCCAGTTCACCTACTTCCAGCAGGTCGGCGGCATCGAGTGTTACCCGGTTACTGGCGAGATTACCTATGGCCTGGAGCGTCTGGCCATGTATTTGCAGGGCGTTGATTCCGTGTATGACCTGGTCTATTCCGACGGTCCTTTCGGCAAGGTCACCTATGGCGACGTGTTCCACCAGAACGAAGTCGAACAATCGACCTACAACTTCGAGTATGCCAACGTCGAGAAATTGTTCGAGCATTTCGATCACTTCGAAAGCGAAGCCAATCGGCTGATTGAGCTTAACCTGCCGCTGCCTGCCTATGAAATGGTGGTGCGCGCCTCGCATACCTTTAACCTGCTGGATGCCCGCCGGGCCATCTCGGTGACCGAACGGCAACGCTACATTCTGCGTGTGCGCAGTCTGGCCAGGGCAATTGCCCAGAGCTACCTGAACGCCCGTGCCCGTCTTGGCTTCCCCATGGCTACTGCCGACCTGCGTGATGAAGTCCTGGCCAAGCTCAAGGAGGCTGAATAATGTCGTCTGCTGATTTTCTGGTTGAACTGGGTACCGAAGAGTTACCGCCCAAGGCACTGAAAACCCTGGCCGAGGCGTTTCTCTCCGGCGTCACCCATGGCTTGCAGGAACAAGGTCTTGAGTACCAGAACGCGCGCTATTACGCTGCACCGCGCCGACTGGCTATTCTGGTTGAGCAATTGAGCAGCCAGCAGCCTGACCGTAGCCAGCAGCTCGATGGCCCACCGCTGCAGGCGGCCTTTGATGCTGATGGCGCGCCAACCAAAGCGGCACTGGGTTTTGCGCGCAAATGCGGCGTCGAGCTGAGCGAGATTGACCAGTCCGGCCCCAAATTGCGTTACAGCAAAAGCATTCCCGGCCAACCCGCTGTAGAGCTGTTACCGGCGATTGTCGATCAGGCTCTGGCGAAACTGCCGATTCCCAAGCGCATGCGTTGGGCGGCACGCAAGACCGAATTCGTGCGCCCGACCCAGTGGCTGGTCATGCTGTTCGGTGATCAGGTCATTCCCTGCGAGATTCTGGCGCAGCAGGCCGGCAACCAGTCACGCGGGCATCGCTTCCATCATCCGGCCGACATCAGCATCAGCGCCCCGGCCAATTATGCCGAGGACCTGCGCCAGGCCTTCGTTATCGCTGATTTTGCCGAGCGTCGTGACATGATCCGCCAGCGGGTCGAGCAACTGGCGGCAGAGCAACAGGGCACTGCAATCATGCCCGATAGCCTGCTGGATGAAGTTACCGCGCTGGTTGAATGGCCGGTGCCGCTGGTATGCAACTTTGAGGAGCGCTTCCTCGACGTGCCACAAGAAGCGCTGATTTCAACCATGCAGGACAACCAGAAATATTTCTGCCTGTTGGATGGCAACGGCAAGTTGCTGCCGCGTTTTATCACCGTAGCCAACATCGAGAGTGAAGATCCGCAGCAGATCATTTCCGGGAATGAGAAAGTCGTGCGTCCGCGGCTGACCGATGCCGAGTTCTTCTTCAAGCAGGATCAGAAACAACCACTGGAAACCCGTAACCAGCAATTGGCCAAGGTGGTATTTCAGGCCGAACTCGGTACTGTGCTGGACAAGGCCGAGCGCGTTTCGGCTCTGGCTGGCTGGATTGCTGACCAGGTGGGGAGTGATGCCGAACGGGCGCGCCGCGCCGGTTTGTTGAGTAAATGTGACCTGGCCACCGAAATGGTCGGTGAATTCCCTGAATTGCAGGGTATCGCCGGCTATTACTACGCCCGTCACGATGGTGAGCACGATGATGTCGCTCTGGCCCTCAACGAACAGTACATGCCGCGTGGCGCCGGCGGCGACTTGCCAAGCACGACCACCGGTGCCGCCGTCGCCCTGGCAGACAAGCTGGATACCCTGGTCGGCATCTTCGGTATCGGCATGCTGCCGACCGGCAGTAAGGACCCTTATGCCCTGCGCCGTGCGGCACTGGGCGTACTGCGTATTCTGATCGAAAAACGCCTGGAGCTGGATCTGGGCGCCACCCTGCAGATGGCTATCGCGCAGTATGGCGACAAGATCAAGGCCGACGGCTTGCAGGCACAGGTCCAGGACTTTGTATTTGATCGCCTGCGTGCGCGCTATGAAGACGAAGGCATCGATGTTGCTGTGTACCAGGCAGTGCGTGCGGTCAATCCCCTCTCACCACTGGATTTTGATCAGCGTATCCAGGCCGTGCAGGCCTTCCGGCGTTTGCCGGAAGCGGAAGCCCTGGCAGCGGCCAACAAACGGGTTTCAAACATTCTGGTCAAGGCCGACAGCCATGTCAGCAAGCAGATCAACACTACCTTGCTGCAGGAAGCTGCCGAGCAGGCTCTGGCTGATGCGCTGAAAGCCGCTGAGCAGGCCGCTGTGCCGCTTGCTGCTGAACGCCAATATCAGCAGAGCCTGGAGCAACTGGCGGCGCTGAGAGCGCCGGTAGATGCCTTCTTCGATCAGGTGCTGGTGAATGCCGAAGACCCGGCCGTACGCGATAACCGTTACGCTCTGCTGGCTGGTTTGCGCGGTCTGTTCCTCGGGGTGGCGGATATTTCGCTGCTCAGCTGAATGTACCGGTGACTGGCATGCAACTGATCATCCTCGATCGCGATGGCGTCATCAATGAAGATTCTGACGCCTTCGTCAAATCGCTGGAGGAGTGGCTGCCACTGCCCGGCGCCATCGAGGCGATTGCACGCCTGAGCCAAGCCGGCTGGACCATCGCCATAGCGACCAATCAATCCGGCCTGGCGCGGGGCTATTTCAGTCCGGAAACCTTGGATGCCATGCATACGCGATTGCAGCAGTTGGTGGCCGAGCAGGGCGGCAAGGTCGATTTGATCCGCTATTGTCCGCATGGCCCGGACGACGATTGCGCTTGCCGCAAGCCGAAACCCGGCCTGTTCCGGCAGATTGCCGCGCACTTTGCCTGTGACCTTAAGGGTGTTCCTACCGTAGGTGACAGCCTCCGTGATCTGCAAGCCGGTGTCAGTGAAGGCTGTAAGCCTTACCTGGTGCTCACCGGCAAGGGCCATAAAACCGCTAGTCAGTCACTGCCGGAGGGAACGCAGATCTTTGCCGACCTGGCCGCTGTGGCTGATCACTTACTGGAAACCTGAACATGTCATTGATGCCCTTGCGGGTTGTACTGTTTTATCTGCTGCTCGCCACCAGTGCCATTCTCTGGGCACCGGTAGCGCTGCTGATTTCTCCCTTGCTGCCGTTTCGCTGGCGCTTCCGGGTGGTCATTCAATGGTGGACCCAGTGGGCTATCGGGCTGGCAAAGTACCTGGTCGGTATCCGCTACAGGATCACTGGCCTGGAGAATATTCCCGACCAGCACGGCGTA
>SKFV01000268.1 GCA_007117785.1 Pseudomonas sp. | reverse complement strand
GCTGGCATTTTTCGTGCTGCTGCCAACCTGGTTGCTGGCAGTTGCCAAGGCAGTATCCGCGGGCCTTGGCAGCATAAGGGTTTGACCGGCACGGATCATATTGCCGCGCAGGTTGTTGATGTCTCGAATGGCAGTAACCGATACATGATGGCGCTGGGCGATGGTCGACAGGTTGTCGCCACGACGCACCTGGTAAGGCTGATAATCGACCCAGGCAGAATCCGGTAAGGCTTCCAGAGCAGCGCTGAAGCTCTCGGCCTTGTCTATGTGCACCAGCAACTGATATTCACGGCGTGGGGCCGTAATACGCTGGTGATAGGCTGGATTCAACTGACGCAATTCACTGGGAGAAATCTCTGCCAGTTCTGCCGCCTTGTGCAAGTCCAGCTGGCGATCCAGATCAATCGCAGCGAAATAGGGCGTATCGGGTAGTTCCGGCAGGGGGGTGCCGTACTGGTCTGGCTGTTCGATGACCTGGGCCATGGCCAGCAGTTTGGGAACATAGTGCATGGTTTCTCTGGGCAGACGCAGGCTCCAGTAGTCAGTCGGCAGGCCTTGCTGTTCATTGCGGGTTATCGCGCGGCTGACACAACCACCACCACAGTTGTAAGCGGCCAGTGCGAGCAGCCAGTCACCATCGAAGCGTTCATTCAACTGACTGAGATAATCCAGCGCCGCCTGGGTAGACGCAGTAATGTCACGGCGTCCGTCATACCACCAGTCCTGATGCAGCTCGAAGTGCCGACCGGTGGAAGGAATGAACTGCCAGATGCCGGCCGCCTGGGCGTGGGAATTGGCCTGAGGGTTGTAGGCACTTTCAATAAAGGGGAGCAGGGCGAGTTCTTTTGGCATCTGACGCTCGGCCAGCTGTTCGACGACATAATGCAGGTAGCGTTCGGCGCGAGGTGCCGTCTGTTCAAAGTAGCGCGGGTTGCGATCGTAGAATCCCATTTGTTGCTGGATGCGTGCCTGATCCTGCGCTTGGTCCTGTAACTGGTAGCCGCTGCGAATTCGCGCCCAGATACTGTCATCTGTAATCGTCAGCTCGTGCGGGGCTACAGGTTTCGATGATGGTTTGACTTCAACTGGAACAGCCGGTAATTCACGGTCTGCAACCGGGGTGAGAGGCTCTGTCGGCAGGCTGCTGGTGGTTTGGCAGCCAGCGAGAAGAAGCATCAGGCCGAAAGGGGCACCGAATCGCCAGCGATCCCTGACGATGTGGGAATTGTTTGCCATGTAATTGTCCGTAAAATGCGAAGTATCCTAGGCAGATGCTGTCTGGGGGTCAACCCGGGCTTCTGCTCAGAAGCTGTCCTTCCATTGACGAATCACCGCCAGCGTCTCTGCACCGGCCGCTACAGGCTCGCCATTACGTTCGCTGGCCACACGCTGGACAGCAGGTTCATTGCTGCGCACAAAGGGGTTGGTCTGTTTTTCCAGACCGATGCTGCTCGGCAGTGTGATGCGGCCATCGGCGCGCATCTCTTCCACCACCTGCAGGCGAACCTGAATATCCGGGTTGTCTGGCTCTACAGCCAGAGCAAAACGCAGGTTTGCCAGGGTGTACTCATGGGCGCAGAACACACGGGTCTTTTCCGGCAGAGCTGCCAGACGTTGCAGCGAATCATGCATTTGTGCGGGTGTTCCCTCGAACAGACGGCCACAGCCACCAGCAAACAGCGTGTCGCCACAGAGCAGAAAGGGGTCATCAGCTGCGCAGTAAAAGGCGATATGACCAAGGGTATGCCCTGGTACGTCAAGAACATCCAATTCATGACCGAGTACTTTGACGCGATCACCGTCCCCCAGTTTTTGATCGACGCCGACAATATCTTCCATGGCCGGCCCCATAACCTTGCACTGGGTAGCTGCCTTCAGGGTTACCAATCCACCGACGTGGTCTGGATGATGGTGGGTAATCAGGATATGCGTGAGAGTGAATTCCGGGTGACGCCCCAGCCAGGTAACGACCGGCTTGGCATCACCGGGATCAACCACGGCGGCACGGTGGCTTTGTTGATCGACGAGCAACCAGATGTAGTTGTCACTGAATGCGCGCAGGGGAATGAGTTCGAGCATGCTGGCAGCCTCATGGCAGGCAAAATGATGGTCGGGCAGTCGGCAGGGCCATTACTGTCCGGATAAGGGTCTTATGGAGTATCTTAGGGGGCAAGCCGGTCAAGGCCAACCCCGGAGATCCTGCATGGCCAATACATCTATCAGCCAGTCCGATCTGATCAGCCTGTTGGGCATTGCCCGACAATGGCTGCAGTCCCCCCCGGGCGAGATGTTGCTGATGGCGGAGCGTGCAGCCCTGGAAAAGGCCATGGAACGCTGTTTTGGCCAGCATATGGTGACCTATGGCCTGGCGACGCAACCCTTGACGGAGAATCATCATGCGTTGCGGCATCACTGGCGCATTGATCTGCAGACTGACGGTGAAGCCTTGCCCGTCGATGAAAGTTATTGGCCCTTTGCGCCACAAAGTCTGGATGCGGTGCTGTTGCACCATGGGCTGGATTTTTGCCTGAGTCCACGCAGTGTATTGCGCGAGGCCAGCCAGACGGTGCGGCCCGGGGGTCACTTGCTGATCTTTGGTTTCAATCCCTGGAGTCTCTGGGGTATCAATCATCTGGCCGGTCGCGAGTGGTTCAGTGAGGCGGGCTTT
>SKFV01000393.1 GCA_007117785.1 Pseudomonas sp. | reverse complement strand
GCATTCTCTATGCGCCTGACTATGTGATCAATGCGGGTGGCCTGTTGCACGTAGCCTTGACCCATCAGCAAACCAGCCCTGGCGAAATTGCCGAGCGGGTCAAGGCGATTGGCCGGCGGCTGGATATGATCTTTGCCGAAAGTCAGGCGGAAAGCCGCTCACCGGCGGTAATTGCTGATCGTCAGGCAGAAGCCATCTTGTATCCCGAACAGGGCTGACCAGAGCGAGGACAAAACGCCAGACTCAGGCCTGCTTGTCGAGGCCGAAGCGTTTGCGCAGCTGACTCTCCAGAATCGAGGTCGGCAACCAGCGTTTCATGCGCACCATGCTGCGGCTGCTGGTGCCGATCAGTGCCGTTTCCGGGCGCAGCGGGTTTTTCACGTAGCGCATAAGCTCGACGGCAAAGTCTTTGGCACTGGTCGAACTGGCTTTCTGAGAGGCTTTGGCACGCGCCTGCACCGCCTTTTCCCAGGGTTTGAACCAGGAGCCTTCGCGCATCGTAATAGCTGCGGTGGCATTATTGCCAAAATCCGAGGCAATTGCGCCCGGCTGAACGGTCAGCACCTTGATACCGAACGGGTGCAGCTCCATGCGCAAGGCTTCTGACAGTGCATGCAGGGCTGCCTTGGAGGCGCAATACACGCCGGAGAAAGGCGTAGTGGTGACGCCAGATACGCTACCGATATTGACTACCAGTCCTTTGGCTTCACGCAGCAGATCGGCGCAGGCGCGCACCAGCTGAATTGGGGCAAAGACATTGGTATCGAACTGTTTCAGCAGGGTGTCTCGGTCCGCATCCAGCAAGGGACCCATGGCACCGTAGCCGGCATTGTTGATCAACAGGTCCAGACGCCCAGCTTCGCTGCGGATACGTTCGGCACAGGCTGCCAGCTGTTCGCTGTCATTCACGTCCAGCTGCATGGCAATCGCACCCTTGGCGACCAGCGGTTCCAGCGTTTCCGGACGCCGTGCGGTGGCCCAGACCTGATAGCCCTGTTGCAGGCAGACTTCGGCCAAGGCCTGACCAATGCCGGTGGAGCAACCGGTAATCAACGCGACTGCTTGTGTCATGGGGTGGTCCTTCTTGTTGTTATGTTGATTGTTTCAATGCACATCGGCGCGAATACGCTCGGCACGGTATTCCAGGTCGACAGCCCGGTAGCCACTGCGCAGCCGCGGCATCTCATAGCACTGTTGCCATTCATCGCCTGCCGCCAGTGGTCCGGCATGACGGTAACTGGCCCCGGCACCACCGACATCGAGCATATTGGTGTTCATGCCGGCAGGGCTGCCGACCAGTTGCCAGGTGATGTTACTGATACTGCGGCTGCTCTGGTTGATCAGGGTCAATTGCAGCGGTTTTCCCGGCTGGCATTCGGTGGGGGCATAGCGATAGTTGAAGACCAGCTCGTCGGTATGCCGCTGACTGACCCATTGCCAGAGCGCGACCAGGGCTGCAAGCACCAGGGCTACAGCCACCACGCCGGCACTGGCAGGTACCATGACGCGCGGAAAGCGGATCAACAAGACCAGCCAGATCAATAACAGAACGACACCCAAGGCCATGCCCAGTCTCCCGACAATAAAAATTCTCTATAGGACTGTACCAGAGCGGCGCCCTCAAGGCATCGTTGTCGACGGCCAGTTGAATAATTCACAGCTGTTATACCAGCACTGATCGGTCAGTTGCGCTAGCGATTCACCTCGCACTTCGGCAATCAGTGCTGCTATTCGGGGCAGGTTTTCCGGGCTGTTGCGTTGCCTGGCAGCGAAGACCGGGGCCATGTCCGGAGAGTCCGTCTCGAGTACGATGCTATAAGCCGGTAGCTCGGCGACCACCCGCCGCAATCGTTTGGCCTGTGGCCAGGTCACAGCGCCACCCAGACCAAGCCTGAAGCCCAGCCTGATGTACTCGCGGGCTTCTTCAAGACTGCCGGCGAAGGCATGCACGATGCCGCCGCGTGGCAGTCGATAGCGCTTCAGGGTAGCAATGGTTGCGGCATGAGCGCGGCGTACATGCAACAGCGCCGGCAAGCCGAATTCAACGGCCAGCGCCAGCTGTCGTTCAAACAGGACCTGCTGGCTGTCCCTGTCAGCTTCCGCGAGGAAAAAATCCAGGCCAATCTCACCCACTGCACAGCACTGCGGATGCGCGATACAGGTGGCGAGCCACTCATGCAGTTGCTCGATATGATCGGGTTGATGCTCGGTGAGAAACATCGGATGCAGGCCAAAGGCCGCAAAGAGTCGTGGATCGCCAGTTACCAGGCCCCAGAGTCGCTGCCAGTGCCGGGCGCTGACGCCAACCACTACCAGGCGCTCGATGCCGGCCTTGGCACAGTTGCTCAGCACTTGTGGACGATCGACGGCAAAGTCGGGGAAATCGAGGTGAGTGTGGGTATCGATATAGCGCATAGGCACAGCTTCAACGCAAATACGACGGCTGGCAAGTGGTTCAGGGGCTGTTGCTGATCGCATCAGCCGACTGATGATTGCGCGCTGCTGTCACCTGATGACGTTGATAGGCCCTTTCCAGGTTGCGCACGATGCTTTCTGCCCCTTCAGTCTGGCGGGAAACAATATAGGCGATCGGCCACTCATCCAGTACCTTGCACTCCAGGTCAGGCACTGGGAAGTCACGCAGTGCCATTTCCAGCGGATGGCTGAAATTGATCAGATAGTCACCTCGGCCCCGGCTCAGCAGTTCGAGAGCTGCACGTTCATTCGGCGTCTTCAGTGGACGATAAGGGTTGTTTGCAATCACCTCACCCAGCAGTTCACGGTAGGTGTAGCCGCGAATCAGAATCAGGCGGCCATATTTCAGGTCGTCCAGGTTATCGACCGGAGGGGTGCCATTCATGTAATAGGCGCACAGGGTTACTGTCAGATCGAGTTCGGTTTCGACGGTGATGGATTCCAGCGCCGGCAATGCCGCCGAGCCAGGCCAAAGATCAATATTGCCCTGTTCCAGATGAAGCCGGATACGCTTGATCGGGTATTCTTTCCATTCCAGTTGATAGCCGCTGTCGGCAGCCAGGCGATTGGTCAGGTCTATTATATAGCCGGCAGGTTGGCCTTGCTCATCGGTCCAGGCCATGGGCGGGAAGTGTATATAGGCGGCGCGCAATGTGCGCAGCTCATCTTCTGCTGCCTGGCTGAACGGCGCCCATAGCAAGGCACAGGTAATGATGAGGGCGACCGCACGTGCGAGCGGCCTGCGACGCTGGGCTGTTGTCATTGGAATTGCCTGCGTTGGGCTACTGGCCGGGTAGCTGCCCGGCCAGCGTGTCACGGGTGCACTAACCAATATAGCTCAGCAGCGAGCTGTTGATAGGGGGAAAGTGCAATATCACCCATCCTAGTGATGCTCGCGGGTGGCGCTGAAGCGGATATCCGGCCAGCGCTCGGCGGTCAGATTGAGGTTGACCCGGGTTGGCGCCAGGTAGGTCAGGTGGCCGCCACCATCGATGGCCAGGTTTTCCATCGCCTTGTTCTTGAACTCATCCAGTTTTTTTGCATTGTCTGAGCTGATCCAGCGCGCGGACCAGACGTTGACCGGCTCGTATTGGCACTCGACCTTGTATTCATCCTGCAGCCGGCTGGCAACGACATCAAACTGCAATACCCCGACGGCCCCGAGGATGATGTCGTTGCTGCGCTCGGGGAAGAACACCTGAGTGGCGCCTTCTTCCGCAAGCTCCTGCAGGCCCTGGCGCAACTGCTTGGACTTCAGCGGGTCCTTAAGGCGAACACGACGGAACAGTTCCGGGGCAAAGTGGGGAATACCGGTAAAGCCGATTTTCTCGCCTTCGGTAAAGGTGTCACCAATCTGGATGGTGCCATGATTATGCAGGCCGATGATATCGCCGGCCCAGGCTTCTTCCAGGTGCTCGCGTTCGGCGGCAAAAAAGGTCAGCGCATCCGGCACGCGCAGTTCCTTGCCGGTGCGCACATGGTGCAGCTTCATACCCTTTTGGTATTGTCCGGAGCAAATACGCATAAAGGCGATACGGTCGCGGTGCCGCGGATCCATATTGGCCTGGATCTTGAAAATGAAACCGGTAAAGGGTTCCTCACTCGGTTCTACCACGCGTTCATGACTGCTTCGAGCGAGTGGGGCAGGAGCCCAGTCAACCACAGCATCCAATACCTGATCGACACCGAAGTTACCGAGAGCGGTACCGAAGAAAACCGGGGTCAGCTCGCCCTTGAGAAAAGCCTCCTGATCGAATTCATGGCAGGCGCCCTGAACCAGCTCGAGTTGTTCGACAAAATCATCATACAGATCATCGAGGTGTTCTCGAGCAGCATCCGAGTCAAGGTTTTGAATGCATTTTACTTCGGTGCGTTCGTGACCATGGCCGGTCTCATACACGATGATGCAGTCTTCTTTCAGGTGATAGACACCCTTGAAGTCGCGGTAGCAACCGATTGGCCAAGTGATGGGGGCTGCACGGATTTTCAGTACTGCCTCGATCTCGTCAAGCAGTTCGATCGGGTCACGGATGTCGCGATCAAGCTTGTTGATAAAGCTGACAATCGGTGTGTCGCGCAGGCGGCAGACGTCCATCAGGGCAATGGTGCGTGGTTCAACCCCTTTACCACCATCGAGAACCATCAGTGCCGAGTCTACTGCGGTCAGAGTGCGGTAGGTGTCTTCTGAAAAGTCTTCGTGACCGGGGGTGTCGAGCAGGTTGATCATGTGCTCGCGGTAGGGAAACTGCATCACAGAGGTACTGACCGAGATACCGCGCTGCTTCTCCATCGCCATCCAGTCCGAGGTGGCGTGACGGTCGGATTTGCGCGACTTGACCGTGCCGGCAACATTGATCGCCTGGCCCATCAGCAACAGGCGTTCGGTAATGGTGGTTTTACCCGCATCAGGGTGCGAGATGATGGCGAATGTTCGGCGCTTGGCGACTTCTTGAGTAATGCTGTTGGACATAATCGGGTTCAGACCAGAGTGGCCGCCCGGGCGGCGGCCAGCAGTAAATGGGATCGGGCGGTATTGTGGCCGATTCGGCTGAGCATGACAAAGGGAATACTCGCCGGGGCTGGCTCAGGCGCCGGTTCTATCGGTCTGCAACTTTTTTGCCAGCTCTTCGAGCTTTACCGGCAGGCCGTACTGGTAGCCCTGCGCGTAATCCACGCCAATGTCGGTTACCGCCTGCAAGGTGGCATTGTTGGCAACGAATTCGGCAATCACCAGCTTGTTCAGGTGGTGGCCCATCTCGGTAATCGACCGTGCCAGGGCGTAATCCACCGGATTGCGGGTAATGTCACGGATAAAGGCACCATCGATTTTCAGGTAATCCACCGGTAGCCGCTTGAGGTAGGTATACGAGGACTGGCCGGCACCAAAATCATCCAGCGAGAAGCGGCAGCCAATGCCGCGCAATTCATTGATAAAGTCGGCGGCTTCTTCGAGGTTTGCTACGGCAGTCGTTTCGGTGATCTCGAAGATCAGCTTGTTACGCGGTACCGGGTAACGCGTCAGGGCAGCAAACAGAAATTCCAGAAAACTGTCGTCGTTCAGGGAGTGGCCGGAGAGGTTGACCGAAAAACCGCCGAATTGTGAAAGCAGGTGCTCGTTGGCCAGCATCCACTTCAGAGTGTGCTCGATTACCCAGCGGTCGACGGCATTCATCCGGTGGTAGGTTTCAGCGACTTCGATAAAGGCTGCTGGCGGTATGGCCCGGCCTTGCTCATCAAGCACACGCAGCAGGATTTCAAAATGCGGCAACCGGGCACTACCGGTGAGTGGCTGAATGCGCTGGCAGATGAGTTGTAACTGGTCCTCGTCCAGGGCCCGGTTGATGCGTGTCATCCATTGCATGACCTCGTCCAGGGCTTCCAGCTGTTCGTCACCCGGTCGGACCTGTTGCACTTTGGTGCGACCATTCTGCTTGGCCAACCTGGCGGAGGTTTCCAGGCTGCGTAGCAGCTCCATGGCCCCGTGGGCATGGTTGTTGAACCCGAGCAGAGTAACCGCGGTATTGATCACGAAACGGTCATCGCCATGATGGAAACGCTCGGCTTCAAGTGCCTGTTTCAGGTCGTGTGCCTGGGTCATCCCGCCGGCATCGGCTGCGACAGGCAGCAGCAGGGCAAACTGGTCGGCACCGATGCGGCCGGCCAGCGCCTCGGCGGGCAGAATGCTGCGGATATGCTCCGCGAGTTCTCGCAGCAAGCGGTCACCGGCAGCATAGCCGCAGGAATTGTTGATCAGCTTGAACTGCATAAGGTTGATAAAAATCAGCGTGTGTTCCTGCCTGGATGTGGCGCAGGCACTCACTACCTTGTCCAGTCGCTGAATGAACTCTCGCCGTGTCAGCAGGTTGGTCAGTGGGTCCTTGCTGGCATCCAGCGCCAGTCGTGCATAGACTTTTTGCACCAATGCATCAAGGCCTTGTTCTACCGGTTGCTGACTGAATTCCGGTCGGCTTGTCAGTCGGCCATCGCACAGCATTTGCGCGGTTTCATCCAGATCCAGCGCCAGGCTGCGAGTGCCCTGGCGATTAGCCAGCAGTAGCCGGGTCGCATCGGCTGACTGCCAGATAAGCTGTGCGGGCTGTTGCTGAAAGGGCCCGCGATTGACTTCAAACCACTGGCCTGGTTTCAGTTTGCGCGCCCGTTGCAGCCAATGCCGTAGATCAGTTTCACCTTCTGCCAGAGCTTGCAGACGTGCTGCCCTGAGCTCGCTTTCAAGGATGGGGGCCTGGTAGCGGGCGCGCGGAAAAGCATCAGGCTCATTCAGCAATAGCTCAATGTCTTCCAGCAGCAGTGAATGGCGGCCGAGCTCATCCGGGACCTTGGAGAGGCCGACGCGCACCAGTTTCAACAGGTCCCGTGGCGTAAGTGGTTGTTCGGTCAATGCGTCTTCACGCACGGTGTCACCCAGTTGCGAAGCGGCTTTGATGCACATGTCCCACGCTGGACTGTCGGCACCTTCGCGCAACCAGGTCAGTCGCATCAAGGCTTTCCAGCCGAAATCCAGCAGGTCGAGCAGCGGTTGGGGTACGGCACTGGGCAGCACAGTCAGCAAGGAGCTCTCTATCGCCTGGTTGGCCTGTTGCAGTCGCTGCTGGCCTTCACAGCTATCTCGCAGCCGGCCGAGGTTGCGTTCGGTCAGGCGCTGTTCACGCTGAACCAGGCGTTCCAGCGCGGCATCAACCGCCTGGAAGCTGTCCGTCTGCTCCGGATTGCCGAGAATGGTCTGGACTGCCTGGGTGACTGCCATTCGATTCTGTTCGGCATTCAGGCTGTGGCTGTCAGCCAGTAACGCCAGGTGGTTGATCGTCTTGCGTAGCGGGTGCTCTGCCTGCTCCAGTACGGCTGGATCGCTGAGTAGCTGGCGCAGAACCGGTATTTGCAACTTGCGCAGTTGTGCCTGTAACTCGGGCAGCATCTGCTGGTTCTTGTTCAGGCTGGCGAACAGCTCCTCGACCAGTTCAATCGTATCTGCCGAGCCGCTACCCAGTTCTGGAACGTGCTGTTGAATAAGGGTGTGCAGGTCTTGCTCGTCGAGCTCGGTACCCTGTGTCTGGGCCAATAATTGTTGCAGATTGAGCAGGCTGGTCAGGCTGCTGGCATTGACCGGAGGCTGGTCAGGCGCTTGCCGGTTCAGGTGGGCGCGCCGGGATTGCTGCAGGCGGTTGATCAGTTGCAACTGGGGTACGACCTGTTGCCGGGCCGGTTGACTATTTCCAGTATTGGCGTCGGCTGTTGTCATCGTCTCGGCCTTGCCTCGGGTTTGTTCAACCTGAGGCTCAGTTACGATCGGGCTGGTGTTCTGGCGCTGTTCGCGCAGTGCTTGCTCGGTCAGGTATTGCGTGATGTCGAGATCCGGCAACAGGCCGGCAGCGGCAAAATCCTGGTTGATCTTCTGGTAAAGCGGTTGCAGTCGGCTGAGCAGGTGCGCTTGCAGACATTCATAGACGATGCGCAATACAGCATGCGGCAAACGCAGAGGGGTCAAGGCGGCATGCAGGGCATGACAAATAGCCGAGGGCGCAAAGGGGTTGGGGCAGTGCTTGCCGTAGCGCAGAGCAGTACTGGCATCCAGGCGTACTTGCAAGGCAACCAGATCTTCGCGCCACTGAAGCTCCGCACGGGAGATGGCAACTCTTACCAGTAACCAGTCTTCAAACGCTTCTTTGCCGACCAGGCTGAGGCTTTGATCGTTCCCCGAGATGTTAGGTTGCGCACTGATGATGGCCAACGCGGCGGGTTGCTCCATGGCCTTGTCCAGAGTGTTCAGTACTTGTTGCCGAATAGTGTCTTGTTGCGCGCGCAGTTGCAGCATGGCATCAAACAGCAGCTGTTGCTCCGCTTGGGTTTTTTGCGATTCGGCGGCGGTCAGCAAGGCGTTGTCAGCCAATTCGAAGAAGTGGTTGAGATGGCTGGCCATAAAGCTCTGCAAGGCCGTCAGAGCGGTCTTCAGAGTAGCATTGGCATTAAGGGGAAATTGACTCGGAGGTGGTGTCGGAGCCGCTGTTTTCTGACCCTGGGTCTGTGCTGCCGTCGCCAGAGAGGCCAGTTGGTTGCGCGTGGCTTGAGTGAAACGCAACCCCAGCAGGTTGCTTGACTGGTGTGCAACGGCCACGGGCATGACTTGTGGGCCCTGGTCGGCAAAAAACAGCAGTTGCAGGTCACCGCCGCTAGCCAGTGCCTGTCGCTCGTCAGCCGCCAGTGGAACGGACAGCTCAAGCAATACGCCGCCGCTGCCGTAGTCCATGATACAGCCGGCTGACTTGAACCCCTGGCTGTTTTTCAGCAAGGCTTCAAGGTTGGCACTATGACGCTGAAATTGCCGCTTTTCCATAATAAGGCATGCTGCTCCGGGTGCTGGACAGGGGGTTGGCCTGGTACACCTTTCCCTGATCTTGATGCCAGTATCGCGCTAATTGCAGGAATATGAAATGGTCGGTTATGCGCCCTGGCTATTGGACTGGGCAGTCATCAGGCTGCTATGTGGGTTCAACCGGGCTTCGTAAATCATGTGCAACGTGATCTTGCGCACTTCGTCCTTGCTTTCCTCGATATGGGTTTTCAGCAATAGCTGGGCTTCATCGGCGCGGCGTTTGATGATGGTGCGCAGGATTTCGCCATGCTCACGGTAAGTCGCTTCAATGCGCGGACGTTTGGTGAAATCGATGCGTCGCACGATGCGCAAGCGCTCGGTCACATCATGGTGAATACGCGCCATTTCACGGTTGCCGGTGGCCTCCACCAGTTGTTCGTGAAAGCGCTCGTCCATGGCGCATACGGTCGGTCCGTGATCCAGTCGCTGGGATTCCGGCACCAGCCAGTTGGCCTTCAATTGTTCCAGGTCGGGTCCCGGTTCCATTTCGCACAAACGCTTGACGGCTGCCATTTCCAGCACGATGCGTACGTCATATAGCTGCTCGTATTGCTCGAAATCGAAAGGCTTGACCTGCCAGCCGCTGCGAAAGGATACCTCGACAAAGCCTTCGCGCTGCAAGCGAGTCAATGCCTCGCGCACTGGGGTCCGGCTCACCTGCATGCTTTCCGCGACTTCGTTCTCGCTGAAACGGTCGCCCGGTAATAACTGGAAATCAAAAATGCGTGCTTTCAGTTCGTGGTAAATACGCTCGGTCAGATTCTGGCGCTTGCCGGGTACTGGCTTGATAGCTGCAATATCACTGGGACGCATGGCTGGACTCCTTGGTGCCATTGGGGCCAGCAACGGAGCATCATGATCAGTTGCTTGGCCGGCTTGCTGTGTCGGGCGCTGCAGGGTGGCGGGTGGTTGCATGCCATCTTGTATACAGGCTGGTATTCAGGGATCGTGCCAGAAGTGGTCAGGGTTCTTTGCGGCTATCTTTTATACATAAATCAATGGGCTGAGGCATCTTTATGGCTTGTGTGGTGTTTGCCACAGAGCATCAGCTGGTCCGGCCCGCGCTGAAAGGGTGCATGGGGCGGGTCAGTGCTCGGATGTTGGTGCATTTTCTATACCCCCTATTGACCGCAGGGTCACTTGGTCTTAAGGTTCGCGACGAACGTTGAGGCTGGCACGATCCATACGGCTCAAGTACTGACGACGAGACAGCAAGACCAGCAAGTTGGGGTCTTATTGCTTTCGGCGCACGCCTTGGGAAGTAGGCGAACCAAAGTGGGGATACTGATC
>SKFV01000001.1 GCA_007117785.1 Pseudomonas sp. | reverse complement strand
TTCAAGGCCTGGTCAGATCTTTTTGCATCCAGGCTGTCCAGCCACTGGACCGGCGCTTGCCAGCCACGTAGCCAGGTAAACTGCCGCTTGGCCAACTGCCGTGTGGCGATAATACCGCGTTCGACAAACTCGGCGTAGGAAAGTTTAGCGTCCAGATAATCCCACGCCTGCCGATATCCCACTGCTCTAACTGACGGCATACTTGCATCCAGATCACCGCGCGCATACAGAGCCTCGACTTCACCTACAAAGCCCTGCGCCAGCATATGCTCGAAACGCTGAGCGATTCGACTGTGCAACACGCTACGCTCAGCCGGTGCAACAGCCAAGTAGAGCATAGTATAAGGCAAATCCTCTTGCCCGCGCGCTTCTGACTGCTGTTTTTCCGCCGCCTGTCGGGCGTGATGAGCGCTCAAAGGCACGCCGCTGAGGTAAAAGACCTCCAGCGCACGCTGAATGCGCTGCGGATCATTCGGGTGAATGCGTGCAGCCGAGATGGCATCGACCCGTGTCAATTCAGCATGCACTGCAGGCCAACCATCTGCCTGCGCCTGGGCTTCAATTCGCGCGCGCAGCACTGGATCGGCTGCCGGCAAACGCGCCAAACCCTGAGTCAAGGCACGGAAATACAACATGGTACCGCCCACCAATAGCGGCAGACGACCGCACGCGTGTGCCGCATCAATCAGTGGCACAACATCTGCGACAAACTGCGCCGCGGAATAGGCTTCTGCCGGATCGAGTATATCTACCAGATGATGCGGATAACGCACCAGCGTCTCGGCATCCGGCTTGGCCGTACCAATATCCATGCCGCGATAGACCAATGCTGAATCCACACTGATCAATTCGCAGGGCAGATTATCCGCCAGATGCAACGCCAGGTCGGTCTTGCCGGCGGCAGTCGGGCCCATCAGGCAGATAACCGGCGGGCGGGCAACGTCAGTCATGCCTCAACGTCCCCGCAAAAACAGTTTATCCAGCTCCGTCATACTCATCGCCGTCCAGGTTGGGCGACCATGATTACACTGACCACTGCGCTCGGTCTGTTCCATATCGCGCAGAAGGGCATTCATTTCAGCATGGGTCAAACGCCGATTGGCTCGCACCGAACCATGACAGGCCATGGTAGAGAGCAATTCGTTCTGGTGCGCCTGAATGCGATCACTGCTGCCGTACTCCAGCAAATCAGCCAGCACATCGCGCACCAGTTGCTCGGCATCAGCCTGTCGCAGCAATGCCGGAATTTCGCGAATTGCCATGCTTTCCGGCCCCATTCGCTGCAGGGCGAAACCCAGGCGCTGAAACCATTCGGCATGTTCTTCGGCACAATCGGCCTCACGCTGACTCAAGGCCAGGGACTCTGGCACCAGTAACGGCTGGCTGCGCAGGCCTTCATCAGCCATCGCCAACTTCAAGCGTTCATAGGTGATTCGCTCATGCGCGGCGTGCATATCGACTACAATAAGGCCCTGAGCGTTCTCCGCCAGAATATAGACGCCGTGCAACTGCGCGACTGCAAAGCCCAACGGTGGAATATCTTTTTCATCCACCCGTGGCAGGGGCGGGTTAACCGACTGCAAAGGGTTACCTGATGAAGCGGGTTCACCCTCGGCGCCATAGAGAGCCTGATAACCGGCCATATCGGCAGCAATATTGCCCGACGACGGGCGCGATGGTGCCTGCCATTGCCCTGCCGGCTCGCTCAGGGGCATATGCGTCTGACCAGAAAACACGCCGGTTTGTATACCGCTGGCCGCTGTCGCCTCGGTCGCCACAGTGTCCGACTGCGGCGCATCACCCGGTCGCTGATCCGCCAGCGCCCGATGCAAGGTGCTGAACAGAAAGTCATGCACCATGCGGCCATCACGGAAGCGCACTTCGTGCTTGGTCGGGTGTACGTTGACATCGACCACACCCGGATCAAGCTCCATAAACAACACAAAGGTCGGATGCCGACCATGAAACAACACATCCCGGTAGGCCTGGCGTACCGCATGGGCAACCAGCTTATCCTTGATCATGCGGCCATTGACGAAGAAATACTGCAGATCGGCCTGACTGCGGGAAAAGGTCGGCAAACCGACCCAGCCCCATAACCGTAGGCCGCCGCGCTCTTCATCCAGGGTGACCGATTGTTCGACAAAAGCCGGACCGCAGACAGTGGCAACCCGCCGCCGGGCTTCCTGCTCGGTCTGTGCCGGACGCAGATTGAACACCGGCCGTCCATTGTGGCGCAGGCTGAAGGCGACATCGAAACGCGACAAAGCGAGGCGTTTGACCACCTCTTCCAGGTGCGAAAACTCGGTTTTCTCGGTGCGCAGAAATTTGCGCCGCGCCGGCGTATTGAAAAACAGGTCACGCACTTCGACCGTGGTGCCCTGCGGATGTGCCGCTGGCTGCAGGCGCGGCGCCATATCACGGCCTTCGGTTTCCACCTGCCAGCCCTGATCAGCCCCGGCTGCACAGGACGTCATGGTCAGGCGTGAGACGGAACTGACCGAAGCCAGTGCTTCGCCACGAAACCCCAGGGTGCTTACCCGCTCCAGATCATCCAGTTGCTGAATCTTGCTGGTGGCGTGGCGCGACAGGGCCAGGGGCAAATCATCTTCCACAATACCGCTGCCGTCATCACGCACGCGTAACAGCTTGACCCCCGCCTGCTCGACCTCGATGTCTATGCGCTGGGCGCCCGCATCCAGACTGTTCTCCAGCAACTCCTTGATCACCGAGGCCGGCCGTTCAACCACCTCACCGGCAGCGATCTGGTTGGCCAGCCGCGGACTAAGCAAATGTATTCGGGACATGAAACCTCAGTTACGGACCAGCATGCTGCCGGCCGGAATCTTGATGACCTGACCCACCCGGATCCGGTCACCCGGCACATCGTTGGCTTGGCGCAAGCTCGCCACAGTCACGCCGTAACGTGCAGCAATCATCGACAGGGTATCGCCACGGCGCACCGTATGTTCGGTTGCCCGCGCAGTAGTCAGCTCGCCACTGTCGCGCAGGGCAGCAATGCGCGTATCGGGTGGTGGATTGCGATGGAAATATTCACGAATGCCGGCATGAATGGCGCGGGCCACGCCCTGCTGGTGACTCTGGGTGGTCAGCTTGCGCGCTTCACCTGGATTGGAGATAAACCCGGTCTCGATCAGAATCGACGGAATATCCGGCGATTTGAGCACCATGAATCCCGCCTGCTCAACCCGACGCTTGTGCAACGGGGTAAACTGCCCAATCGAGTTGAGTACCTGCTGGCCCACATCCAGACTGGCAGACAATGTTGCCGTCATCGACAGATCCAGCAGCACACTGGCCAGCACCTGATCCTTGTTGCTCAGACTGACGCCGCCCACACCACCGATCAGGTCAGAGCGGTTTTCCCGATCCGCCAGCAAGCGCGCAGTTTCCGAGGTTGCCCCGCCGTTGGACAAGGCATAGACCGAGGCACCGAAGGCACTTTGCCGGGTGAAAGCATCGGCATGGACAGATACCAGCAGGTCGGCATTGTGTTTACGGGCAATTTCGGTACGCCGGCGCAGGGGAATAAAGTAATCACCGGTACGTACCATCTCTGCCCTGAAGCCTGGCTCGGCATCTATGATGGTTTTCAGCTGACGGGAAATGCTCAATACCACATCTTTTTCCCGCGCTCCGTGAGCAACGGCGCCAGGGTCTTCACCGCCGTGGCCGGCATCAATGGCAATAATAATGTCACGATCGCCGCCGCGTGGCGCCTGACGCGGCAAAGGTGCCGGACGCGGACTGGCCACTTCCGGCAAGCTGCTGCGCGGCGGCTCGTTGTCATAAAGATCAATCACCAGGCGGTGACCATGCTGCTGGTTGGGTGGCAAGGCAAAGCTGCGCGGATTGACCTTGTCGCTCAGATCCAGCACCACGCGCAGATCGCCGCCGTCACGCGGTGCCGAACGCACACCGGTCAAGGGCGTATCGTCTAGTGGCAAGCCTTCAGTGTTGGCACTGAAACTGGCATTGCTGATATCGATGACAATGCGTTCCGGACTACTCAGAGTAAACAGGTTGTGATCAGCAGGGCCGCTCAGGTCAAAGACCAGTCGGGTATTATCCGGCGCACGCCAGATACGCACATTCTCGATCTCGGCGGCTTGCAACACCGGCGCGACCAGCAACATCAACAACAGGCCGCAGAGCAGCCAGATCTTGTTGTTATGCCTTGCAGACCCTGACATCACGATTCTTTTGCACCCCACGCTTGGCTCAGGAGCTGACAAACGGCCAGTCCGTGTGGACTTTGCCCCCGAATACTTATCTTGCGGCCCGCATCTACTACTTCAATGGTAATCTTCAGATCAGCAGTTGGCAAAAAACCGGCGCCTTTATCTGGCCATTCAATCAGACACAGGCTCTGTTCGTCGAGAAAATCCCGCACACCGAGAAATTCCAGCTCTTCCGCATCAGCCAGTCGATACAGATCCAGATGATAAAGACTGACCCCATCCAACTCATAGGGTTCAATCAAGGTATAGGTCGGGCTTTTCACCGCCCCGGTATGCCCCAGTGCCTGGATCAGACCACGGCTTAGCGTGGTCTTGCCCGCGCCCAGATCACCTTGCAGGAAAACCAGACCACGACCTTGCAGGGCAGCAGCCAGTTCAGCACCCAGTGCCAGCATGGCGACTTCACCCATTACATCTCTGTGCAACTGCATGCTTTACCCCGTAAACCCATTGAGCAGACGCCGCATCGGCGCAATCAGATCACTGGCCAGCAGGCCCCACTGGCCTTGCTCTGCGGCTATATCGCCCGCTTGCGCATGGACTTGCACTGCCAGCTGCAAGGCGCTGGCCGCTGGCAGCCCCAGCGCCAGCAAGGCACCACAGACACCGGACAGCACATCACCCATACCAGCCGTAGCCATGCCCGGGTTCCCTGCACGGCACAAACCCAGTATGCCAGGCGCTGAAGACAGACCCGTAGTCAGGCTACCAACGCCTTTCAGCACTACCTGACAACCCAGCTGCTGAGCCAAAGCATGAACTGCAGCCGGCCGGTCTGCTTGCACCTGCGCCGTACTGCAGCCCAGCAAGCGGGCAGCCTCGGCCGGATGCGGCGTAATCAAGCTACGGTTGTCCAGCTTGGCCGCCAACCCCGGATCAGCCGCCAGCACATTCAGCGCATCGGCATCCAGCACCTGCGGCAGGCCTGAATTCAGCGCCTGCTCGAGCAGGCTGCGCGACCAGGTGGCCTGCCCCAGCCCTGGCCCGACGACCAGAGCACTGACCCGCGCCAGCAACTCAGCAACATCGCTATGTTCATCTATCGCCCTGACCATCACTTCCGGGCAGCGCGCCAGCAGAGCCGGCACGTGTTCAGGTCGAGTCAAGACGCTGACCCGGCCAGCACCGCTGCGCAGAGCCGCCTCCGCTGCCAGCATGATAGCGCCGCCCATCCCGTGATCGCCACCCAACAGCAACAGATGGCCGAACTGGCCTTTATGTGCCGCCAGCGACCGGGCTGGTCGTTCCGCCAGCAGGCCTGGCAAATCAATCACCCGCGCCAATGGCGCCGGGCGCTCGTCCGGCAGCTCAGCCAGGGGCGCAAACACCAGCTCGCCGCAGTGGTCCGGGCCCTCGGCGGTCATCAGGCCAAGCTTGGCGGCAATAAAGGTCACCGTCAGCTGGGCCTTGACCGCAATACCCCAGACCCGGCCACTATCGGCATCCAGTCCGCTGGGCAGATCCACCGCCAGCACCGGCAAGCCACTGGCGTTGATCGCTGCGATAGCCGCAGCAAAGTGGTTGCGAACCTCACCGCTGATACCGGTGCCCAGCAGCGCATCCACCAGTATCCCGTCCAGCGGCAAGTCTGGCTCCCAGGCCTGAATCTGAATGCCGGCGGCCTGTGCCCGCTGCCAGGCTGTCGCGGCATCACCCTGCAGACGCTGCGGGTCGGCCAACCAGTACACGGCAACTGTCCAGCCCGCAGACTGGGCACGCTCAGCCAACAGGTAGCCGTCACCAGCATTGTTGCCTGCGCCGCAGAACACCGTCAGTACTCCGGCACGCGGCCAGCGCCCGCTTAACGCCTGCCAGAGGGCATCTGCAGCACGCTGCATCAGTTCCAGTCCGGCGATACCGCCAGCAATCAGCGCAGCATCCAGTTCACGGGTAGCCGTCGCCGAGTAAAGATCTGTGGGAAAGTCGTTTGCCATCGCATATAACCCTGAAATGAACCCTGCATGTAACCCCGGGCCGTTGTCTGGCACAATTGTACACCCCAAGTCGCCCTGCTGCTGCCATGACCATGTCCACTATTGAACCTGCTGAACTGGCCGAACGCATCCGTGCTATCGCGACCGCGCTTGGTTTTCAACAGCTGGGCGTCAGTGCTGCCAGCACCGGGCAGCACGCCGCCCACCTGCAGCGTTGGCTGGATGCCGGCTATCACGGCGAGATGCAATGGATGGCCAGTCATGGCAGCAAGCGTACCGAACCCGCCGAGCTGGTGCCCGGGACCCTGCGCGTGCTCTCGGTGCGCATGGACTACTTGCCACCAGAACCGGATATGGCGCGCTGTCTGGGGCAGACCGAGCGCGCCTATATTTCACGCTACGCTCTCGGGCGTGACTATCACAAGCTGATGCGCCGCCGCCTGCAGCAACTGGCCGAACAGATACAGCAACTGATTGGCCCCTTCGGCTACCGTGCCTTTGTCGACAGTGCACCAGTGCTCGAACGCGCACTGGCCACCCAGGCCGGGCTCGGCTGGATTGGCAAGAACACCATGCTGATCAATCGAAAAGCAGGCAGTTACTTCTTTCTCGGCGAGCTGTTTACCGACCTGCCCCTGCCGGTTGATGACGCCTACGCGCAGGAACATTGCGGCCGCTGCACCGCCTGCCTGGAACGCTGCCCGACCCAGGCCTTTACTGATGCCTGGAATCTGGATGCGCGGCGCTGCATTTCCTATCTGACCATCGAGCTGAAGGACAGTATTCCGCTGGAATTGCGTCCCTTGATGGGCAACCGGGTTTTTGGCTGCGATGACTGTCAGATGGTCTGCCCGTGGAACCGCTTTGCCAAACCCAGTGTTGAGGACGACTTCAGCCCGCGCCAACACCTGGACCAAGCCAGCCTTGTCGAGCTATTTGCCTGGGACGAGCAGACCTTTCTCGCCCGCACCGAAGGCTCGGCAATCCGCCGAATCGGCCATGAACGCTGGCTGCGCAACCTGGCGGTTGGCCTCGGTAACGCGACCAGCAGCATTCCGGTGATTGAAGCCTTACGTAGCCGCCGCGAACATCCGTCAGAACTGGTACGCGAACATGTCAGCTGGGCACTGGCGCAACACGGAGCCTGAAGCCAGCGCCATGGAGCGCCCTTCCCTGGCCATGCACTCACGCTTTGATAAAGTGCTCGCGGTAATACTGCAGCTCAGCGATTGAGTCGCGAATATCATCCAGCGCCAGATGGCTGCTGCTTTTCTTGATGCCCCCCTTGAGTTCTGGCGCCCAGCGGGCGACCAGTTCTTTCAGTGTCGAGACATCGATATGCCGGTAATGGAAATACTTTTCCAGCAGTGGCATGCCGCGGTACAGAAAGCGTCGATCCTGGCAAATGCTGTTGCCACACATGGGTGATACCCGTTCCGGCACCCATTCGCGCAAGAATTCCAGGGTCTGCCGCTCGGCCTCGGCCAGGGTCACCTGACTATCCAAAACACGCTGGGTCAGCCCAGACTGACCATGCTGACGAGTATTCCATTCATCCATCGCCTGCATCACGGCAGCTGGCTGATTGATTGCAAGCACCGGGCCCACGGCCAGCTCGTTGAGGTTGGCATCGGTCACCACCGTGGCAATCTCGATGATCACATCGTTATCCGGGTCCAGCCCGGTCATTTCAAGATCAATCCAGATCAGGTTATTGGCGTCTTGCATGAATGCTCCAAAGCAGGTGAAGAGTCCGACAGTATAGCGGCAAGAGTGCTACACTGCGGCCATTCCCAGCAAGCGACCTGCCATGGCCAAGCGACATTTGACCCGGCGCCAGAATTGGCGCATCCAGAAAATCCAGGACGAACGCGCCGAGCGCGCGAACAAGCGTGCCGAAAAGGCCGAAGAGCAGCTCGGCGCCAGTGATCTCGGCCCGGAACAGGAAGGCCTGGTGATTGCGCATTTCGGCGTGCAGGTTGACGTCGAATGCACCCAGGGTGAGCTGGCTGGCGAAGTCCGCCGCTGCCACCGCCGCGCCAACCTGCCGGCGCTGGTAACCGGTGATCGTGTGGTCTGGCGGGCCGATAACCTGCAGGGTGGCGTCATCGTTGCCCAATTGCCACGCAGCTCAGAACTCTGCCGCCCTGACATGCGTGGCCAACTCAAGCCAGTCGCGGCCAATGTCGACCTGCTGGTGATTGTCTTCGCCCCCTTGCCAACCCCCTACAGCGTCTTGATTGACCGCTACCTGGTGGCGGCCGAACAGGCCGGGCTGGCACCTTTGCTGGTGATGAACAAGGCCGATCTGCTCGACCCGCAGCGCGATGCCGACCTGCTCGGCTGGCTGGACAGTTATCAGGCGCTGGGTTATCCGGTGCTGCGCCTGTCCGCCAGCGCCGGCGAAGGGCTCGAACAATTAAAGGATCATCTGCGCGATCAGATCAGTGTCTTTGTCGGCCAATCGGGGGTAGGTAAATCATCCTTGATCAATGCCCTGCTGCCGGGTACTGATCTGCGCGTCGGCGCTCTGTCTGACAGTACCGGCAAGGGCACGCACACCACCACCACAGCGCGCCTGTTCCACTTTCCTGCCGGCGGTGACCTGATCGACTCACCCGGTATTCGTGAATTCGGTCTGACCCATATCAGCCATGATGACCTGCTCTATGGTTTTATCGAGTTCAGGCCACTACTCGGCTACTGCCGCTTCCGCGACTGCCAGCACTTGCATGAACCGGGCTGCGCGCTGCTCGGCGCCGTCAAGGAAGGCAAGATCAGTCAGGCGCGGATGGATAGCTATCGGCATATTCTCTCCAGTATTGGCGAACACGACAGCTACTGAATCATTCGCGTAAACGGTCCAGCGAGCCGGCATCCTCAAACAGATTGGCCGGAGGTGGGCCGGGCTGTCGCTGCGGCGCTGTCGAATCACCTTCCGTTTCTGGCACTGGGGAATCATCCGGCATCGGCCGCATCTCGCCGCGTGTTGAGTCCACCATCATCCGCTCGGCGCGCTTGTTCAGCACCACGATCTCGATGCGCCGGTTGATCGGGTTCAGCGGATCATCGATGTCAAAGGGTGCCGACTCGGCATAACCGACCACCCGGGCAATCTGTTCCTGCGGATAGCCGGCAGCCAAAAGCGTGCGTCTTGCAGCATTGGCACGATCTGCAGACAGCTCCCAGTTGCCATAATCACGCCGCACAGTGAACGGCTGCGCATCGGTATGCCCACTGATGCTGATCTTGTTCTCTACCTTGGCGATGGTATCGCTCAACGCTAACAGAATTTCCTCGAAGTAATCGCGCAAACGCGCACTGCCACTGGCAAACATCGGCCGATTCTCCGCATCTACAATCTGGATACGTAGCCCGTCAGCGGTGATTTCCAGCAGGATCTGTTCTCGGAAACGCTGCAGGACCGGTTCGGTATCGATACGGTTCTGCAGCTCTTGCAGCAGCAGATCCAGCTCCCGCCTTTCCAACTGATCCGCAAGTGATTCGATGGTATCTGCATCCAGCTGGGTAGCATCCTGCTCGCGCAGACTCTGATCCAGGCCGATTTCCGGCGTGCCACCCAGATCAATGACAAAGGGACTGCCACTGGTATCGAAGTTGATCGGGTCATTGAAGTAACCGGAGATCATCTGCAATTGCTCTTCAGTCGCCGAAGCCAGCAGCCACATGACCAGAAAGAACGCCATCATGGCGACCGCGAAGTCAGCAAAGGCGATTTTCCACGACCCACCATGATGCCCGTCAGCCTTGCGGCTGATGCGTTTGACGATAATTGGCTGCGCGTTATCCAAGGCTTAACGTCCCTTCACCGACTCTTCCAGATCACTGAAACTGGGCCGGTACTGCGGCAACAGCGCCTTGCGACCAAACTCAACCGCCAATGCCGGCGGCAAGCCCTGGGCACTGGCCACAAGACACATCTTGATCGACTCGTAGGTGTTTGCCT
>SKFV01000178.1 GCA_007117785.1 Pseudomonas sp. | reverse complement strand
TTGAGGTCCTTGAGGACCGGCAGCGCCTGGGCAGCGAAAGCCTCGTTAAGCTCGACGTGGCTGACATCATCCATGCTAAGGCCAGCGCGCTTGAGGGCCTTGTGCGTGGATGGGACCGGGCCGTAACCCATGATCGACGGATCCACACCGGCTACAGCCATGCTGCGAATCACTGCCAGCGGCTCAAGACCCAGGGCCTTGGCGCGCTCGGCAGACATTACGATCATGCAGGAAGCACCATCAGTGATCTGCGAAGACGTACCCGCAGTCACGGTACCCCCTTTCGGGTTGAACGCCGGACGCAGCGCAGCCAGGCTTTCCAGCGTGGTTTCCGGACGGATAGTCTCGTCTTCGGTAAACACGCGCAAGGCACCATCAGCGTCGTGACCTTCCATCGGAATGATCTCGTCTTTGAAGTTGCCCTCTACTGTGGCCTTGTGGGCCAGGCGGTGCGAACGCTCGCCAAACTGGTCTTGCTGCTCACGGGTAATACCGTGCATTTTGCCCAGCATTTCCGCAGTCAGACCCATCATGCCGGCAGCCTTGGCGGCATACAGTGACAACGCCGGGTTCGGATCGACACCGTGCATCATGCCTACATGGCCCATATGCTCAACGCCACCGATCACAAAAACATCACCGTTACCGGTCATGATCGCTTGGGCAGCCGTGTGCAGCGCACTCATGGACGAGCCGCACAGACGGCTGACGGTTTGTGCCGCACTGGTATGCGGGATAGGCGTCATCAGTGATGCCATGCGGGCAATGTTCCAGCCCTGCTCCAGGGTCTGGTTGACACAACCCCAGATCACATCTTCCACTTCCGCCGGATCAAGCTTCGGATTGCGCGCAAGCACACCGGTGATCAGTTTTGCGGACATGGTTTCGGCACGTACATTACGGTACATACCGCCCTTCGAACGGCCCATCGGAGTGCGGCCGAAGTCGACAATTACGACATCTCTCGGATTCAAGCTCATAGATTTAATCTCGCTCTTTACGTTCCGCAATTAACCGAAGAATTTCTGGCCGTTCTTGGCCATTTCACGCAACTTCTCGGTTGGGTGATACATGGCACCGAACTCGGCATACTTGTCGGCCATAGCGACGAATTCAGCTACACCGAGGGTGTCGATGTAACGCAGGGCACCACCACGGAAGGGCGGGAAGCCAATACCGTAGATCAGACCCATGTCAGCGTCAGCAGCGGATTCGACGATACCGTCTTCAAGACAGCGCACGGTTTCCAGACACAGCGGAACCATCATGATCTCGACGATTTCCTCGTCAGTGAACTCACGCTGCTCCAGCACGATCGGCTTCAGCAGTTCATAAGCTTCAGGATCAACGACTTTCTTCGGCTTGCCCTTCTTGTCCATCTCGTAGGCATAGAAGCCCTTGCCGGTCTTCTGACCCAGACGATTGGCGTCATACATGACATCGACCGCAGTGCGGGTCTTGTCGGCCATGCGATCCGGGTAGCCTTCGGCCATGACATCGCGGCCGTGGTGACCGGTATCCATACCCACAACATCCATCAGATACGCCGGACCCATGGGCCAGCCGAATTTTTCCATTAATTTGTCGACGCGCTGGAAGTCCGCGCCCATGCCCAGCAGACGGGCAAAGCCACCGAAGTACGGGAAGAGCACACGGTTGACCAGGAAGCCGGGGCAGTCATTGACCACAATCGGCGTCTTGCCCATTTTCTTCGCGTAGGCCACGGTAGTCGCAACCGCTTTATCGCTGGACTTTTCACCACGGATCACTTCCACCAGCGGCATCATGTGCACCGGGTTGAAGAAATGCATGCCGACAAAGTTTTCCGGGCGCTTGAGCGCCTGAGCCAGATAGCTGATGGAGATGGTCGAGGTGTTGGAAGCGATGATCGCATCATCCTTCACATGGCCTTCAACTTCGGCGAGCACAGCGTGCTTGACCTTGGGGTTCTCGACCACAGCTTCAACGACGATATCAACATTGCCAAAATCACCGTAGGACATGGTCGGACGAATGGCATTCAGAGCCTTGGCCATCTGGTCGGGCTTCATGCGGCCTTTCTCGACGCGCTTGCCGAGCAACTTGGAGGCTTCGTCCAGACCCAACTGGATACCCTCTTCACGGATATCCTTCATCAGGATCGGGGTGCCTTTGACGGCAGACTGATAGGCAATACCGCCGCCCATGATGCCCGCACCCAGTACCGCAGCCAGATTCACATCAGCCGACTGCTTGTCATATTGCTTGGCCTTACGCTTGAGCTCGGTGTCATTCAGGAACAGACCAACCAGCGCTTGAGCGACCGTGGTTTTCGCCAGCTTGGCGAAACCGGCGGCTTCAACTTCCAGCGCCTTTTCACGGCTATGGTTGGCGGCTTTCTGAATGGTTTTCACGGCTTCCAGCGGGGCCGGATAGTTCGGGCCCGCCTGACCGGCAATGAAACCCTTGGAGGTTTCAAAGGCCATCATCTGCTCGATAGTGTTCAGCTTGACCTTTTCCAGCTTGGGCTGACGCTTGGCCTGGTAATCCAGTTCACTGGCGATGGCACGCTTGACGGTAGCGACGGCCGTTTCCTTCAGCTTGGCCGGCTCAACTACGGCATCCACGGCACCAACTTTCAGCGCCTTGTCAGCACGCTGCTCGGCACCGGCACAGATCCATTCGATAGCATTATCG
>SKFV01000365.1 GCA_007117785.1 Pseudomonas sp. | reverse complement strand
CTGTGATGGCACCCCTTCTGGTTCGCGACCTGGGCCTGGTGGATTATCTTCCAACCCTGGAAGCCATGCGCAAGCTGACTGCCGAGCGCGACGCCGATACCCCTGACGAGATCTGGTTGCTACAGCACCCGCAGGTATTTACTCAGGGTCAGGCGGGGAAGGCCGAGCATGTGCTGGCGGCCGGTACTATTCCCATCGTTCAGGTCGAACGTGGCGGGCAGGTAACCTATCATGGCCCCGGCCAATTGGTGGTTTATCTGCTATTGGATATTCGCCGTCGAGGCATGGGCGTGCGCGAGTTGGTCAGTCTGATGGAGCAGGCACTGGTTGACTTGCTTGCCGATTACGGTATCAGTGCGGCGCCGCGGCCTGATGCACCCGGCGTCTATGTAGGCGCGGCAAAGATTGCTTCACTGGGGTTGCGTATTCGCCGAGGATGTTCTTTCCATGGCCTTGCGTTGAATGTGGACATGGACCTGGAGCCTTTCCGCCGAATCAACCCTTGCGGCTACGCTGGCCTGCAAATGACCCAGATGCGCGATCTGTTGGCTGGACCGGTGGCCATCAGTGAGGTGGCTGAGCGTTTGCAGGGGCATTTGCAGCGATTGCTGGACTAAATTAAATCGCTCGCGTCGGAATTAATTCAACCACTGCACTATCGGTATCCGTTTGCCCTGGTACTTTGGCCGGTTCAGCGAGTCCGAGGTTGTTTTTTTCGAAGACCCGGTCAGCCCGGTAGCTGGAGCGCACCAGTGGACCTGAAGCCACTTCCATAAAGCCCATTTCGAGACCGATGTCGCGGTAGCGATTGAATTCTTCCGGAGTAACCCAGCGCTCTACAGCAAGATGGTTGCGCGTTGGCCGCAGGTACTGGCCAAGGGTGACAATATCGACCTTGATGGCGCGCAGGTCTGCAAAGGTCTGCAGAATTTCGGCATCGGTTTCGCCGAGCCCCAGCATCAGGCTGGTCTTGGTCAGAACTTGCGGGCGATGTTGTTTGGCATGGGCCAGCACGTCCAGTGTCTTGCGGTAACCGGCGCGCGGGTCGCGCACCTTGTATGTCAGGCGCTCAACGGTTTCCACGTTTTGCGCAAAGACTTCCAGACCCGAATCAACCACGGCTTCGATAGCGCCGTGGACGCCGTCAAAGTCCGGGGTAAGGGCTTCCACCACCACCTCTGGCGTACGTTTCTTGATAGCACGCACGCAGGCGGCGTAATGAGCCGCGCCGCCATCGTCCAAGTCATCCCGGTCGACCGAGGTGAGGACGATATAGCGCAGACCCATGAGTTCGACTGACTTGGCGGTATTGGCCGGCTCTTCCAGATCCAGCCAACCATTGGGGTTGCCGGTGTCTACCGCACAAAAGCGGCAGGCACGGGTGCAGACCGAGCCCATCAGCATGATGGTGGCTGTGCCGTTGGCCCAGCATTCACCCTGATTGGGGCAGTGCGATTCCTCACACACCGTGCTCAGACGATGCTCCTTGACGTTGCGCTTGACCGCCTCAAAGCGGGCGCCACCGGGCATTTTTGCCCGCAGCCACTTTGGCTTGGGCTGATGGCTGACACCCTCATCGGACTGTTTGCGGCGCTTCTGACCATCCTTGATCGCGGCGATACCTTGCTCGGTACGGAATTTTTCACCGCTGGATACCGGCTTGGATGGCTGCTCACTCATGGGTTCGGTTCTCGTCGTGGGGGCAGGTTGCCCGGCAGAATCATACGGCTAGTTTATCATAGCCAGCTTGCGCCCTGCATGGCACCAAGGTCGCAAGCTGAGGTGATGCGCTCCGTTCCAGTTGCACAAACCCTGTTGGCATTGGCTAGTAGTAGGCTGGCAGTGCTGCCTGGCGGAAAACCTGGCTGATCTGCGCTGCTAACCGTGTTCAGCGGTCAAATCTTGACAATTATCAAGGCAATTTTCCATGCCTTGTCGCACAGTCATGCCTGATCTGGTGGAAGAGGAATGCAGGCATGCAACTGGTGTGTCCCGCAGGCAGTCTGCCTGCGCTCAAATCGGCCCTGCGCCAGGGCGCTGACGCGATCTATACCGGTTTTCGCGATGATACCAATGCGCGGCACTTTGCCGGCCTAAACTTTACCGACCAGCAACTCGAAGAGGGTCTGGCGCTGGTGCGGGCGCAGGGCAAGGCTCTCTATATTGCGGTGAATACCTATGCCCTGCCAGACGGCTGGGCCCGCTGGCAGCGGGCGGTAGATCAGGCCGCGGCGCTGGGGGTCGATGCACTGATTGCTGCCGATCCCGGTGTGCTGGCCTATGCCAGCCAGAGGCATCCGGATTTGCCGTTACACCTGTCGGTGCAGGGCTCGGCAACCAATCCGGAGGCGCTGCGTTTCTATCACCAGCGTTACCGGATTCGCCGCGCGGTATTGCCCCGGGTGCTGTCATTGCAGCAGGTCGAGCGGCTGGCTGCGCTCAGCCCGGTGCCGCTGGAGGTATTTGCCTTTGGCAGTCTGTGCATCATGGCCGAGGGACGCTGCCATTTGTCCTCTTACGTTACCGCGAAGTCGCCCAATCTGTGCGGCGTCTGTTCGCCGGCCAGTGCGGTGCGCTGGAGTCATGAGCCGGACAACCTGTCGGCGCGTTTGAACAATGTGCTGATTGATCGTTTTGCCGAGGGCGAGGCGGCCGGCTACCCAACCTTGTGCAAGGGCCGCTTTATGGTCAATGGCCAG
>SKFV01000313.1 GCA_007117785.1 Pseudomonas sp. | reverse complement strand
TGCATGCCACCCATGGACCAGCCCATGACCAATGCAGGGGCAGCATCACCGAAGCGACTTTCCAGCAAACGCTTTTGCGCACGCACATTGTCATACAGACTGATGCGCGGGAAGTGTGCGGCAGCCTGGTGACTCTCGGCATTGGAGGGGGATACCGACACACCATTGCCGATAAGGTTGGGTATCACCAGACAATAGTGCGCAGGATTGAGCGGTGAATCTGCACCAATCCAGGGCAGCATGCCCTCATGTGTTCCACCATAGTACGTTGGCAGCAGGATAAGGTTGTCGCCAGCAGCGTTCAGTTCGCCGATCTGCAGGTAGCTGAGCCAACCTGAAGCCAAGGTTTCTCCGCTGTCGAGCGGAAAGCCATGCAGCTCGAATATCTGCTCAAGTGCTTGATTTAATAACATTTAGGTTTCCTCTGTTAAAGCTCTGCTGACGGGCGGGCAAGCCTGTTCATCGCCGGGTAATGAATTTATACATGCATGCTGGCATGTATGTTGAATGGAAGATTCGTACCAACCCGAACACGGCTCGTAGCCATCAGAGGAGTACCCGATGAGCAGTCACACCTTGCAGCAATCCCTGGCCGACAAAGGCGTCAAGCACGCGCTGGCCGGTTATGTTGATATCCATGGCATCATTAAGGGCAAGTTCGTTCCCTTGCAGCACCTCGATCGGATGTTCAAGGGCTCGGAGTTGTTTACCGGTGCTGCCCTTGATGGCGTGCCGCAGGACATCAGTGACAATGAAGTGGCTGCCATGCCGGATGAAAAATCGCTGACCATCTGTCCATGGAATCCGCAACTGGTCTGGTTTGCCAGTGACCTGCACCTCGAAGGCGCGCCCTTTGAGGCTTGCTCGCGAAACATTCTCAAACGTCAGGTTGCCGCGGCTGCGGAGATGGGGCTGACCTTCAATCTGGGTATCGAGACCGAATTCTTCCTGTTCAAGGATACCCCGGACGGTGGCTTTGCTCCGGTCAGTGACCGCGATGATCTGGCCAAGCCCTGCTACGATCCTCGCACCTTGTTCGACAACCTGCCGATTATTGATGAGCTGGTAGATGCAATGAATGCTCTGGGCTGGGATGTGTACTCCTTCGATCATGAAGATGCCAACGGCCAGTTCGAGACTGACTTTACCTACACGGATGCACTGAACATGGCTGACAGGCTGGTATTTTTCCGCCTGATGGCCAATGAGATTGCGCGCAAACACGGCGCTTTTGCCAGTTTTATGCCCAAGCCTTCGGCCAACCGCACCGGCAGTGGCGCGCACTACAACATGTCGCTGGCGGACAGCGAAACCGGACGCAATCTGTTTGATCCGGCGCATGGCGATGACCCGCATGGTTGTGGTGTCACTGCCATGGGGTATCACTTCATTGCCGGTGTGATCAAACATGCTCAGGCGATCAGTGCAGTGATCGCACCCACGGTCAACAGTTACAAGCGGCTAGTGCGCAAGGGTGCCATGTCGGGCTCGACCTGGGCACCAGTATTTGCCTGCTACGGCAACAACAACCGCACCAATATGTTGCGTATCCCTTCCCAGGGCGGCCGGGTTGAGTGTCGCGCGGCGGACATCGGCTGCAACCCCTATCTGGGTGCCGCCATGCTGTTGGCAGCAGGTCTGGAAGGCATTCGTGAAGGCATGGACCCCGGGCAGCCTCGCCGCGAGAATATGTACAACTACAGCGATGCCGAGGTGCGCGAACAGGGCATCGAGATGTTACCGCAGAACCTGGGTGAAGCCGTCGATGCCTTTGCTGCAGACCCGCTGTCAAAGGCTGTTTTTGGCGAGGCGATGTTCGACAGCTTTGTTGCCTACAAGCGTGAAGAGTGGACCAGTTACCACACGCATGTGTCTGACTGGGAGATCCAGCGTTACCTGAAAATGTTCTGAGTAGGGCTCACAAGGCAAAGTGGCGCGACTCTTGCTGTCACTTTGCCAACGGTAATTTACTTCAGGAGTTGAATGATGAACAAACCAACCCGTTTTACCCAGCGTTGCAAGCAGCTATTGACTGGTTCTTTGCTGACCATTGCAGCCAGCACCATGATTCTCCCTGCCGCAGCCACTGCGCAGGAACGTGACAGTTTCCGCCTGGCATGGAGTATCTATGCCGGCTGGATGCCCTGGCAGTACATTGATGAGTCCGGGATGATGAAGAAGTGGGCAGACAAGTACGGTATTGACGTCGAAATCGTGCAGATCAATGACTATATCGAATCGATCAACCAGTATACTGCCGGCCAGTTTGATGGCGTGGTGGCGACCAGTATGGATGCTTTGTCCATTCCGGCTGCTGGTGGCGTGGATACCACGGCGCTGATCGTTGGCGACTACTCCAACGGCAACGACGGTTTGGTGATGAAAGACAGCGACAATATCGCTGACCTCAAGGGCCAGTCGATCAATCTGGTCGAGCTGTCGGTATCGCATTATCTGTTGGCCCAGGCGCTGGAGAGTGCGGGTCTCAGCGAGCGGGATGTAACGGTAGTGAACACCGGTGATGCGGATATTGTGGCTGCCTTCAATACCTCTGGTGTGCGCAATGTCGCCGCCTGGAACCCGCAGCTGTCTGACGTAATGAGTGTGCCGGGCGCCAACCTGGTATTCGACTCCTCACAGATTCCGGGCCATATCAAGGATATGACCATCGTCAATACACAAACCCTGGCAGCCAATCCGGCCCTGGGTAAAGCCTTGACCGGCGCCTGGTTCGAGCTGATGGCGGTGATGGGTACCGACACTGAAGAGGGTGCCGAAATTCGCGCTTTCCTGGGTGAGGCATCGGGTACCGATCAGGCAGGGTATGAAATGCAGCTCGATGGCATGAAAATGTTCTGGGAGCCGGCGGATGCTGTGAGCTTTATCTCCAGTGAAGAAGCCGTCAAGGCGATGGAAGATGTACGTCAGTTTTCCTTTGAGCGCGGCCTGCTGGGTGACGGTGCACCCTCGGCAGACTTTGTTGGTATCAGCTTTCCCGGTGATGTGATCCTCGGTGACAGTGCTAACATCAAACTGCGCTTCGACCCCAGCTATATGCAGATGGCGGCCGATGGCGAGCTGTAATACCCACGACGCGGCGGGTTTATCCCGCCGCGCCTGTTCACGGAAGCCTCCATGCGTCGCAGCAAGCAAGATGCCGAAAAAACCCGCCTGAAAGTCATTGATGCCGCGCTGACCCTGTTCAGCCGCAATGGTTACTCGAATACCACACTTGCCATGATCGCCGCCGAAGCCGGCTACAGTCGCGGACCTATCTACTGGCACTTCAAGAACAAGGATGACTTATATCAGGCCGTGCTGGCCGTATCCCAGGAGCCGCTGGACCAATTAGTGGCTGACATGCGGGCCTCTGAAGAACAGCCACTGCAGGCAATCGAACAATTTATACGGCGATGGCTTGATTTGTTGGTCGACGATGCCTGGTTCCGCCAGTCCTTTGAAATTCTGCTGAACAAGACCGAGCTGACCGAACAGATGGTGCCCACCCTTGAGCGCGAGCGGGGTTTGACACGAAATATTGTCGAAGCCTTGCGTGAGAGTTTTTCTCGAGCACAACAATCAGGCCTGATACCGGCTGCCGACTCGCCACGCAGTCTGGCGCTATTGGTATACAGTCAGTTGATGGGGATTACCCAGAGCTGGCTGTTTGCACCGGACCTGTTTGACCTGGCTGCAGAGAAAGACTTCTTTCTGCAACATATGCGGCGCTCTTGCGGTATGGACTGATTGGGCTATTCAATTGCGTATTTCGTGATTATCATCAGGCAGTGCTCTGGATCAGAGTGTGTGTGAAGGGACTAGAGCCGCCAAGGCTCGATAAAATAAAGAATAATGGAGAAATACCATGTTGAAGAAGACACTTGTTGCTGCTGTGGTTGTTGGTATGGGTTCTTTGAGCCTGATGGCGAATGCTGGCGAGGCCTACAACGGTTATCTGTTTGGTGCCGTCGGTCAAGCGGACCACAAGATAAGCAGCAGTACTCGTAATGATCTGGACGCCTCTATCAATTCAGTTCCTGGTGTAGTCGTAAACAGCTCATCCCTGGACACCAAAGATACCGCCTGGAAAATTGGTGCTGGTATCCGTGCCCATGAAAACGTTGCTTTCGAGTTCCAGTACGTTGATCTGGGAGAGGCGCGTTACAAGGCTGATACTAACCTGGGTCGTCTGACTGCACCGATTGAAACGCGTGGCCTGGGCGCCAATGCCGTATTTATTCTGCCGCTGGACTCGGTCGAGCTGTTTGCCAAGGTCGGTTACCACCAGATGCGCAGCAAGGTGCGCGCCAGTATTGGTGGTGTATCTTCATCTGAAAGCGAGAAAAAATGGCGTACCGGCATGGGTTTGGGTGCGGCCGTTTCCCTGAGTCAGGATTTTGCCGTTACCGGTGAATACGAGCGCTATCGCAACATTGCTGGTGATTACAATGTTGACATGTGGTCGCTGGGCTTGCGCTACAAGTTCTGACCGGGCAGCCGTCGAAAAAGGGTCTGTACAAACAGGCCCTTTTTATTTAACAGGCTATTCATGCTGATCAGGCTTCAGGTATGGCATTGAGCAAATCTGGTCATAATGTTACAAGTGACTATAATGGCTCATGTTGGTCATGCAACAATAAAAGTGGCTAAGGGTAAGGCCCTGATGACTTCCTCTACCGGAAGACTCAACAATAAATGTACAAGGAGCACCCCATGATGAAGAAAACTACGCTGGCTGCGGCCATTCTTGCCTGCACTTTTGCTACGGGTCAGGCTGCGGCTGACACTGGTATCTATGTTTTCGGTTCGACCAGCATGGCTTATGCCAATCTGGACAAGCTGCGCAATGATCTGCGTGCTGAAACCGGTGAGCGGGTTTCCAAGGATCGTGCTGACCACGCCTATAAATTGGGCGCAGGTTATCGTCTGACCGAGATGCTGGCCGTTGAGCTGCAATATGCCAGCCTGGGCAAATTTTCTGCGACTTCGGCTAACACCACTGTCCGTCTGGATCCTGAAGCCTATGGTGCCAACCTGGTTGCCACCTGGCCAATGACCAATGACTTTAGTCTGCACGGAAAAGTCGGTGTGCATCGGGTGAAAACTGATTGGCGCGTATCTGATGCCAATGGGGCTGACTCCGGCAGCAACCGCCGCAACTCACCGTCTGTTTCTGTTGGCGGCACGCTGAATGTCACCCAAGGTATTGATCTGGTTGTTGACTATGATCACTTCTACCGCGTCAACCGTGGCTCACGGGCCAAGATCGACCTGTATTCAGTTGGTTTCCGCTATACCTTCTGATCTTGGTTGCTCAAACCAAAGGCCCGGCTCGTCCGGGCCTTTGTCATTTTTCTGTAGTCAATTTGCCAAGCTTTCGCTACTAGGCTAGCCCATATCGAGGGCATGATTTTTCTCGAAGCGGCGGTCCCTTTACCTTATAATCGCGCGTTTTGTCGTCCGGCCAGTGCCGGAACCTCGTCACGGGCAGAGGGGTACTATCCTGGTGATCAAGACACCGTATTATCTGATCGATGAAAGCAAGCTGTTGCGCAATCTGGAGAAGATCGCCTACGTGCGTGAGCACTCCGGTGCCAAAGCCTTGCTGGCATTGAAATGCTTTGCTACCTGGTCGGTGTTCGGACTGATGAGCCGCTACATGGATGGCACTACCTCGTCGTCGCTCAACGAAGTCAAACTGGGCAAGCTCAAATTTCCCGGTGAGACCCACGCCTACAGCGTGGCCTATGCCGACAGCGAGATTGCCGACGTTCTCGCGCATTCCGACAAGATCATTTTCAACTCGATCAGCCAACTTGAGCGCTTTGAACAGGCGTCGCGTGAGCATGTTCGTGGCCTGCGTCTGAACCCGGGTGTATCCAGCTCCGAGTTCATTATTGCTGATCCGTCGCGCCCATTCAGCCGACTTGGTGAGTGGGATGCGGACAAGGTCATGGGCGTGATCGACAAGATCTCCGGCTTCATGATTCACAACAATTGCGAAAATAGTGATTTCGAGCTGTTTGATCGCATGCTCAACCAGATTGAAGAGCGTTTTGGTGCGCTGCTGGAGAAGGTCGAGTGGGTCAGTCTGGGTGGCGGCATTCACTTCACTGGTGAAGGTTATCCGCTGGACACCTTTTGTGCTCGACTGAGAGCTTTTTCCGAACGTTTCGGTGTACAGGTATACCTTGAGCCTGGCGAAGCGGCCATTACCCTGAGCAGCTCTCTGGAAGTCACCGTGCTGGACACGCTGTTCAACGGCAAGCAATTGGCGATTGTGGATAGCTCGATCGAAGCGCACATGCTTGACCTGCTGATTTATCGCCAGCCTGCGCGTATGGCCCCCTGTGACGGCCCGCACGAGTATATGGTTTGCGGCAAATCCTGTCTGGCCGGTGATATTTTCGGTGAGTTCCGGTTTGATCAGCCGTTACAGATCGGTGACCGCCTGTCGTTTATCGATGCGGCCGGTTATACCATGGTAAAGAAGAACTGGTTCAATGGCGTACAAATGCCTGCCATAGCGGTCAAGCGTCTGGACGGTGAGGTTGAACTGGTACGCGAGTTCGGGTTTGATGATTTTGTTGGCAGCCTCTCTTGAGGTTAGATAACCACCAAAGCCTTTGAAGGAGGCGTTTCGAGGAAGAGCAATGAAGAAAAACGTTCTGATTGTTGGTGCCGGGGGTGTTGCCCAAGTGGTTGCCCACAAGTGTGCGCAACATAACGATATATTGGGAAATATCCATATCGCCTCACGTACGGTCGAGAAATGTCAGCAGATCGTCGACAGCGTGCAGGAAAAGGGTAGCCTGAAGGTTGCTGGTGTGTTGCAGGCGCACGCGTTGAATGCGCTGGATGTCGAGGCCACCAAGGCCCTGATTGAACAGACCCAGTCCCAGATCGTCATCAATGTCGGATCGTCTTTCGTCAATATGTCTGTATTGCAGGCCTGCATCGAAACCGGTGTTGCCTATATGGATACGGCGATTCACGAAGAGCCGGAGAAAATCTGCGAAACGCCACCGTGGTATGCCAACTACGAATGGAAGCGTAGAGAACTGTGTGCCGAAAAGGGCGTCACCGCGATCCTTGGTGCTGGTTTTGACCCGGGGGTGGTCAACGCCTATGCGGCCGTTGCAGTCAACGAATACTTTGATAGCGTCAGCGATATCGACATCATTGATATCAACGCAGGTAGCCACGGACATTATTTCGCTACCAACTTTGATCCCGAGATCAACTTCCGTGAGTTCACCGGTACTGTCTGGTCCTGGCAGAACCGCGAGTGGGTCAGCAACAGCATGTTCGAGATCAAGCGGACTGATGACCTGCCGGTAGTAGGCGCGCAGACCAGTTACATGACCGGGCACGATGAACTGCATTCGCTGTCGAAAAACCTGGATGTGCCGAATATTCGTTTCTGGATGGGCTTTGGCGAGCATTACATCAATGTGTTCACCGTGCTGAATAGCCTTGGTTTGCTCTCTGAGCAGCCGGTAATTACTGCCGAAGGACTGGAAGTGGTGCCCCTCAAGGTGGTCAAGGCCGTGCTGCCGGACCCTTCTTCACTGGCACCGACCTATACCGGCAAGACCTGCATCGGTGACGTGGTCAAGGGCAAAAAAGACGGCAAAGACAAGGAAGTGTTTATCTACAATGTTGCCGACCATGCGGAGGCCTATGCCGAAGTGGGTAGCCAGGGCATCTCCTACACCGCCGGTGTACCGCCAGTCGCTGCGGCACTGCTTATCGCGACGGGCGAGTGGGATGTGAACAGGATGGTCAACATCGAAGAGCTGGATCCCAAGCCCTTTATCAATCTGCTCAACAAAATGGGCCTGCCGACCCGAATCAAGGACGAGCAAGGCGATCGAGCCTTGAGCTTCTGAGTTGAGAGTTTGATAAAGAAGCCGGCTGCTAAAGCCGGCTTCTTTGTTTTTCATTGTCGCGGCTGTCATCGACATCAGACGGTGTTCAGGTATCATCATCGCCTTGCCATTGTCGGCCAATCCCGTTTGTGAGCCAGCTATGACCTCAGCACCCTCCAGCCTTTCTCTTGCCCAGTGCCTGGCCGGGGTCAGTGATATTGCCTGCGTGACCGCCGATCTGAACGGTGTACCGCGCGGCAAGGTCATGACCCAGGAAGGTTTTATCGCAGGCCGGCGACTGCATCTGGCGCGCGGGGTTTTACTGCAATGCATCATGGGTGGCTATCCCGAGCCCGAGTTTTATGGCCACGATGACGGTGATCTGGTGATGCAACCGGTAGCTGGTCAGGTTCATCGCCTGCCCTGGGCGAATGCACGCGGGCTGGTTATCTGCCAGCCGGAAGAGCTGGATGGGGGTGCCTGCGGCCTGTCATCGCGGGCCTTGCTGGCGCGGGTGCTGGAGCGCTATGCCGAGCGGGGCTGGCAGCCGGTGGTGGCGACCGAGCTGGAGTTCTATCTGTTTGATGCCGCATCCGATCCACAACAGGGTTTTTTGGCGCCACGGGGTATTGGTGGCCAGCGCGAAGCGGGCATTTCTGCCTTCAGCGTCGGCAGTGCCAATGGTTTGCAGGCCTTTTTTGACGAGCTGAAAACCGCGATGGATGCCCTGGGCATTCCACGCGATACTTTCATGAATGAAATGGGCCTGAGCCAGTTCGAGCTGAACTTTGTCCACGGTGATGCCCTGCAGGTGGCCGACCAGACCTTCCTGTTCAAGTTTATGCTAGGCGAGCTGGCACTCAAGCATGGCCTCAAGGCGGTATGCATGGCCAAGCCGCTGGCCGACATGCCGGGCAGCTCGATGCACGTGCACCAGAGCATCATCGCGCGCAGTTCCGGCAAGAATATTTTCACCGACCCACAGACCGGCGAGCCGACCTTCAGTTTCCAGCACTACATCGGTGGTCAACAGGCCTGGCTGGCCGATCTGACCGCACTGATGGCACCTTACGTCAACAGTTACCAGCGCTATTACAGCCCGTATGCGTCGCCCAACAGCCTGTGCTGGTCGACCGACAACCGCATGGCCGGTTTGCGCGTGCCCCATAGCGGCCCGGTTGATCGGCGGGTGGAAAATCGCTTGCCGGGCGCCGATGCCAATCCCTATCTGGCAATTGCCGCCAGCCTGGCTGCGGGCCTGCAAGGCATTGAAGATGAATGTCTGCCCAGCGCCGAAGTGCATGGCGAGTTTGTGGCCGAGGATGCGCTACTGGTCCCTGTTACCTTGCATCAGGCGCTGCATCGCCTGCAGCGTAGCCACTTCGCCCGCGATTGGTTGGGTAAAGAGTTTATTGAGGGTTTTCTCGCCACCAAGCGCATGGAGCTGGACAGTTATATGCAACAGATCAGTCCGTGGGAGCGGACTTTTCTTGGGTCTCAAGTTTAGGGAGCCTCTGAAAACTACCTGCGTTGCCGCAGCTGCGTTAAAAACAGGCTCAAAATACTCATTTACAATAAGTAAACTGCGTTTTTTCGCCTGTTTTTGCCTTGCTGCACCTGCCTCGCCTACGTTTTCAAAGGCTCCCTTATTCTATATCTGCGACCTGACCTGTCGCACAGGTCCCTGATACTATGATGAATGATCTGCATCGCGAGCATGCAGACTCGCTCAACATGGGAGAAGTCATGCAGGACGCCGCCAGTCTCAGCCCCGGATTCATGATTCTGCATGGCAATCGCCTGGAAAGCCTGCGTCAGCTGGTGGTCAACTGGATGCGGGAAAATCCCCTGGCACCGCTGGAAAATGAAGTGGTGCTGGTGCAGAGCAACGGCATCGCTCAGTGGCTGGAAATGGCGCTGGCGGCCGATCCGGAGCAGGGCGGTTGTGGCATTGCTGCCGCGTTGGATGTGCAGCTCCCCGCCCAGTTTCTCTGGCGTCTGTATCGAGATGTGCTGGGTGCCGAGAGCGTGCCGGGCAGCTCGCCGCTGGACAAGCAACCGCTGACATGGCGCTTGCTGCGTCTGCTTCCTGCCTTGCTGGATGATCCTGCCTTTGCGCCCTTGCAGCGCTTTCTCGCCGACGATGATGATTGCCGCAAACGCTACCAACTGGCCGAACGCCTGGCCGATCTGTTCGATCAGTATCAGGTGTACCGCGCTGACTGGTTGAATGATTGGGCAGCCGGGCAAGACTTCATCAGCCTGTCGCGTAATGGCGGTCGGGCACTGAACGAACATGAACTGTGGCAGCCGGCTTTGTGGCGTGCGGTGTTGGCCGATGTGGGTAGCGAGCATGTCAGTAATAGCCGCGCGGGGGTTCATCCGCGTGCACTGGACGCTCTGCTCAGCACCGATGAACGCCCGGCAGGCTTGCCGCGGCGGGTGATTGTATTCGGCATCTCGTCGCTACCAGCCCAGACCCTGGAGGCCCTCGCGGCGCTCGGGCGTTTCAGTCAGGTGTTGCTGGCCGTGCTCAACCCCTGCCAGTTTTACTGGGGTGACATCGTCGCTGACCGTGAACTGCTCAGGCATCAATACCGCCGCCAGGCGGCCAAGCCTGATAGCCCCGTGCAGCTCGACGAAAATACCCTGCACCAGCATGCCCATCCCTTGCTGGCGGCCTGGGGCAAGCAGGCGCGTGACTATATCAACCTGCTGGATGTGCATGATGAGCGTGCCAGTTACGAGGCGCGTTTCGCGGCGATCAATGGTGGTCGGGTCGATCTGTTCGAGGCGCCGCCCGGGGATACCCTGCTGCAACAGGTGCAGCAGGATATTCTCGAGTTGCGCCCGCTGGCAGAAACCCGCAGTCTGTGGTCGCCACTGGCCAGTGCGCAGCCGCAAGCCGAAGCGCCGCCGCAATTGACCGCTGATACCTCGATCCGTATGCATATTGCCCACAGCGCGCAGCGCGAAGTGGAAATTCTGCATGACCAGTTACTGGATGCCTTTGGCCGTGAACCATCACTGCGCCCGCGCGATGTAATTGTCATGGTGCCGGATGTGGATACCTACGCGCCGCATATCCAGGCGGTGTTTGGTCAATACGCAACCGATGACCCACGCTACATCCCCTTTACCCTGGCTGACCAGAACCAGCGTGGGCGCGAGCCGCTGTTGATTGCACTGGAGCATCTGCTGCAATTGCCGCATAGCCGTTTGCCGGTCAGTGAGGTGCTGGATCTGCTCGATGTACCGGCGCTGCGGAATCGCTTTGGCCTGGCCGAAGCCGACTTGCCAACCCTGCAGCGCTGGATTGAGGGCGCCGGCATTCGCTGGGGGCTGGATCAGCAGCGGCGTACTGCACGCGGTCTGCCGGAGGGCCTTGAACGCAACAGTTGGCGTTTTGGCTGGCGGCGCATGTTGCTTGGCTACGCCACCGGTATGCACAGCGCCTGGGGCGAGATTGAGCCCTATGACGAAGTTGGCGGGCTGGACGCCGCCCTGATCGGTCCACTTGATCAGTTACTGCAAGCGCTGGACCGGCATGAGCAGGCATTGACCACAGCAGCCCAGCCGCGAGACTGGGGCGAGCGACTGCGTCAGTTGCTGGCTGACTTTTTCGCCGCCAGCAGCGAAACGGATCAACTGTTGCTTGGCCAATTGCATGAGAGCCTCGATCAGTGGCTGGAGCTGTGCGCCGAGGTCACCCTTGAAGAGGCCTTGCCCCTCAACGTTGTGGCCGAGGCCTGGTTGCAGGGCGTCGGCCAGAACCAGCTTAGTCAGCGCTTTCTTGCCGGCTCGGTGAATGTCTGCACCTTGATGCCGATGCGCGCGATTCCCTTTCGTCAGGTCTGCCTGCTCGGCATGAATGATGGTGATTACCCGCGAGCACAACCGCCGCTGGATTTTGACCTGATGGCCAATGATTACCGGCCCGGTGATCGTTCGCGGCGAGAGGATGACCGTTACCTGCTGCTGGAAGCCCTGCTGTCTGCACGAGATAGCCTGTATATCAGCTGGGTCGGGCGCAGTATTCGCGACAATGGTGAGCGCCCGCCGTCGGTGCTGATCGGCCAGTTGCGTGATCACCTGGCTTCCGGCTGGCAGTGCTCGGAAGCCAGCCACGATGTGCTCAAGGCATTGACGACCGAACATCCCTTGCAGCCCTTCAGTCGGCAGTATTTCGATGGCAGCAATGCCCGCCTGTTCAGCTATGCCAGCGACTGGCGGGTGCTGCATGAAGCGCCCTTGTTGCCAGTTGCAGATAGCGCTCTGGCACCACTGGCTCTCAGCGAACCGATTGATCTGCCGGCCTTGCAGCGCTTCTTGCGCAACCCGGTCGAGCACTTCTTTGCCCAGCGCCTCAAGGTCTGGTTCCGCGAAGCCGAGCTGCACACTGAGGATGATGAGCCTTTTGCACTGAACGGCCTGCAGCGCTTTGAACTCAGTCAGTGGTTGCTGCAGCGTACTCTGGCCAGTGGCCTGGAGGCGGACTGGGAACAGGTGTTGCAGCAGGAATCCGAACGCTTGAGCCAGCGTGGCAGCCTGCCGCTGGCCGGTTTTGGTGAGCTTGACCGGCAAGCCTTGATTGCCCCGTTGGCAGACCAGTTGCTGCGTTATCGACAATTGCTGGAGGTCTGGGACACGGCGATTGAACACCCTCTGGCAGTCACCGCCGAAGCGCCGGGTATACAACTGCAGGACTGGCTGAGCGGACTGCGTTCATCCAGCACCCTGGGCGGATCAATGTTGTTGCAACTGGAAACCGGGCGCTTGCTCGACGGCAGCGCAAAGCCTCCATCACCGCGCTGGAAGCGGGTGCTCTCAGCAGTGTGCCGGCACTTGCTGGCCTGTGCCAACGGGCATGCTGTGCAGGGCTGCCTGATCGCCGAAGATGCCAACCTGTTGCTGCTACCGGTGTCGCCAGTTGAAGCTGAAGCCACCCTGCAGGTCTGGCTGAACGCCTGGCAGCAGGGCCTCTGCCAACCGCTGCCACTGCAACTGGACGCCGCAATGATCTGGCTCAAGGGTGAGGATGTCAGCAAGGCCCGGCAGGGCTATGACGGCAACGCCTATCAGACCGGAGAAGTCGATCGTAGTGTTGCGCTACAGCGCAGTTTCCCCGATTTTGCCAGTTTGCTGGAGGGTGGTTTCGAGGACTGGGCCGAGCAGGTCTATCGGCCGCTGATGCAGCTACAGGAACAGGAATTACTGGTTATTTCACCGGTGGAGGCCTCGGTATGAACACATCAGCTACTCCGCTGGCCCTGCACTGCCCGCTACGCGGCAGCCGGCTGATCGAAGCCAGTGCCGGCACCGGCAAAACCTTTACCATCTCCGCGCTGTATTTGCGTCTGGTGCTGGGGCAGGGCGCGGATATCGACTTCCCCAGGGCGTTACTGCCGCCGGATATTCTGGTGGTGACTTTCACCGAAGCGGCAACCCAGGAACTGCGTGACCGTATTCGCGCGCGCCTGGTCGATGCTGCCAAAGCTTTCCGTCAGGAGTTGCCCAAGCCAGACCCGATCATAACCGCGCTGTGCCAACAAACGCCGCCAGAGCACTGGGCGGCCAGTGCCCGCAAGCTGGAAATTGCCGCCCAGTGGATGGATCAGGCGGCCGTTTCAACCATCCATAGCTGGTGCCAACGCATGCTGCGTGAGCATGCCTTTGACAGCGGTAGTCTGTTCGAGCAAAGCCTGGAAACCGACCAGCGCGAACTGCGCGCCGAAGTCGCTCGTGATTACTGGCGGCAGCAGTGCTATCCCTTGAGCGGTGCGGCGCTGGAATGGGTTGCACAGCACTGGCAAACCCCAGACACCTTGCTGAGTTCTTTGCACGCGCTATTGGCCGATCAGTTGCCGGCACCCGTGGGCAGCCTGCAAGCCTTGATCACGGATACGCTGGCCCAGCGTGCAGATACCCTGGCTGAACTGAAAGCACCCTGGCTGCAGTGGGCCGATGAACTGGAGCAACTGCTGGAACAGGCGCTCGAACAAAAACAGGTCGATGGCCGCAAGCTGCAACGGCGCTATTTCGCCCCCTGGTTTGATGCCCTGCGCACCTGGGCAGCGGATGCCAACCAGGAAAAGCTGGCCCTCTCCGCTTCGGCCTGGCAGCGCTTGAGTGAAGAGGGTCTGGCGGAAGCCTGGAAGCAAGGCAGCCCGCCGGACCACCCGGCGTTGCAGCAGATGCCCATACTGCGGCAAGCCTTGGCTGACTTGGTCTCGCCACAACAGGCTGCGCTGAAACATGCCGCCAGTTGGATCGCCGAGCGCTTCGAGCAGGAGCAGCGCCGCCGCGCACAGATGGGCTTTGATGACATGCTCAAACGCCTGGATGCCGCCCTCAAGAGTGATAACGGTGAGCGACTGGCGGAGGTGATCCGCACACAGTTTCCGGTCGCGCTGATTGACGAGTTCCAGGATACCGACCCGATGCAGTACCGCATTTTCAATGCGGTGTATCAGGTCGCGCAGAATCATCAGGACTCGGCGCTATTGCTGATTGGTGACCCCAAGCAGGCGATCTACAGTTTCCGCGGCGCGGACATTCATACCTATCTCCGCGCCCGGCGTGATACTGCTGACCGGCACGAGAACCTGGATACCAATTACCGCTCCAGCCAGAACATGGTCGCGGCGGTAAATCGGGTATTCGAGCTGGCGGAAGCCAACAACGCCCAGGGCGCTTTCCATTTCAGGCAGGCTGACGAGAACCCTTTGCCCTTTTGGCCGGTCCAGGCGCAAGGGCGCCAGGACGTCTGGCAGCGTGACGGCTCGCCTGCACCGGCCTTGAGTGTCTGGCAGCTGGACGCCCCGGAAACCCTGAGTGGCGATGCCTATCGCGAGCAGATGGCCGAACGCTGTGCCAGCGCCATGGTTGAGATACTCAATGCCGGCCAGCAGGGCAGTGCCGGCTTTGCCCACCCCGAGAAGCCTTTTGCCGGGGTCAAACCAGCCGATATGGCGGTGCTGGTACGTACCGGCAAAGAGGCCCAGTGTATTCGCCGCGCACTGGCCGAACGCGGTGTTCGCAGCGTCTATCTGTCAGACAAGGATTCGGTCTTTGCCAGCATGGAGTCGCGTGATGTACTGCGCTGGCTGCGCGCCTGTGCCGATCCGGGCAATGACGGTTTGCTGCGCGCCGCCCTGGCCAGCCCCAGTCTGGGCTTGAGCTGGGCCGAGCTGGAACGGCTGAATGAAGATGAGCGCTACTGGGAGCAACGCGTCGACCAGTTCCACAGCCTGCGGCGTTTGTGGCTGCGCCAGGGTGTATTGCCCATGCTGCAGCAGCTGTTGCATGTGTTCAAGCTGCCAGCGCGGTTGCTGCAGCAAAGCGACGGTGAGCGACGGCTGACCAATCTGCTGCATCTGGCCGAGCTGTTGCAGCGTGCTGCGCGTGAACTGGATGGTGAACAGGCACTGATTCGTCACCTCGCTGAACTGCTGGATGATGCCAGTGGCAACAGTGCTGACGACCAGATCCTGCGACTGGAAAGTGATGCCGAACTGGTCAAGGTGGTAACTATCCACAAATCCAAGGGGCTGGAATACCCGTTGGTATTTTTGCCCTTTATCGCCCATAGCCGCCCGGCGGATGACAAGCGCCCGCTCTGGCTGCATGACGGTGATGCCCGCCAACTGCATCTGAGCCCGGATGAAGAGGCGGTTGCTCAAGCGGATGTCGAACGCCTGGGTGAAGACCTGCGTCTGCTCTATGTCGCCTTGACCCGCGCCCGACATGCTTGCTGGTTGGGTGTGGCGGACCTGAGACAAGGCCGTAGCTCCAAATCGGTCTTGCACCATAGCGCGCTGGCCTGGTTATTGGCCGGTGGGCAACCGCTGCAACAGCCTGCGCAATTGAGCGAATGGCTGCAGCCCTGGCACCATCCGCCCGCTCTCAGTGTGATGCCCGCCCCCGAAGCCAATGACACCCGTTACCAGCCAGAAACCAGCGTGCCGGCGACCATCAGCGAACGTCAGCCCAGCCATCCGCCCTTCGAGCGATGGTGGATCGGCTCCTATAGTGCGCTGGTCAATGGTCAGGAAAGTTACTCCCTTGATCATGATGCCAAGGCTGTCTTTATGCCGCCGACGGCCAGCAGTGGGCTTACCCCGCACAATTTCCCGCGCGGTCCGCAGCCGGGGGTGTTTCTGCATGGCTTGCTGGAGCTGGCCGCAGACGAGGGCTTTGCCGAGTTTGCCCAGCCGGAGAAGCGCAAGCAGTTGCTGATCCCCCGTTGCCAGCGACGCAACTGGGGCGAGTGGAGTGAGTGCCTGAACGACTGGTTTGGCCGTTTGCTGCAACACCCCTGGCAATTGAATCAGACCCCCTTCAGCCTGGCCGGCCTCAAGGCGGGGCAATACCAGAGCGAGCTGCAGTTCATGTTTGCCGCACATGGTGTTTCGGCGTCACAGATCGATGCCCTGGTGCGCCCCGAAACCCTGGATGCGGAGTATTATCCGCGCCTGGGTGCGGATCAGCTCAATGGCCTGTTCAAGGGCTATATCGATCTGGTGTTTGAACATGACGGGCGCTACTGGGTGGTGGATTACAAATCCAACTGGCTGGGGCCGGACGCCAGCAGTTACAGCCCAGCCGAGATGTATCGCAGCGTGCAGGAACATCGCTATGACCTGCAGTACGTTTTCTATGTATTGGCTCTGCACCGCCAGTTGCGTGCGCGCTTGCCGGATTACGACTACGACCTGCATATGGGCGGCGCGGTCTACTGGTTTTTGCGCGGCGTGGATGCGGACACGGGCGGTCTCTGGCAGGCCCGCCCATCACGCGAATTGATTGAAGCGCTGGATCGGCTGTTTGCCGGTCAGACGCAGGAGGCCGCCCATGCCTGAACAATTTGACTTGTTGGCAGCCGCGCCGGCAACCAGTGCCTGGTTAGAGGACAGCGAGCAGGTGCTGGCGCTGCTGGATGCCTGGCAGGAGCTGGGCTGGCTACGCCCGCTGGACCGTGCGCTGACGCGCTTTCTGTATGAGCAGGCGCCGAATTGCCCGCCACTTGCCCTGTTGGCCGCAGCCCTGATCAGTCACCAACTGGGCCATGGGCATGTCTGCCTGGATATTGGCACCACACTGGCAGAGCCTGACTTTGCCCTGTCGTTGCCGCCGGAAGGAGCGGACAGCGGAACCGCGCCGCTGCCCTCTGCGCTGTTGCAGTCGGTCCAGCTGAAGGACTGGATTGCCACGCTGGCTGACAGTGAGGTGGTTGACAGTACTACGCCGGAAACTGGCCTGCGCCCTTTGGTGCTGGTCGGCCAGCGCCTGTATTTGCGCCGTTACTGGCAATACGAGCGCAATGTAGTGACTGACTTGCGTGCCCGCTTGCAGAGTCCATTGCCGGTGCAGGAGGATTTTGCCCAGCGCCTGCAGGCCCTGTTTGCCGGCAGTACGCAACAACCGGACTGGCAGTTGCTTGCCTGTGCACTGGCGGCGCGCGGTCGTTTCAGCATCATCACTGGCGGGCCCGGCACCGGTAAAACCACCACTGTCGTACGTTTGCTGGCGCTGTTGCAAACCCCGGCAGTGTCCACCGGGCAACCGCTGCGCATTCGGCTTGCCGCACCCACCGGCAAGGCAGCTGCACGGCTGACCGAATCCATTGGTCGCCAGGTGGGGGAGTTGCCGGTAGATGAGGCGGTCAAGGCTGAGATTCCAACGTCAGTCGGCACCCTGCACCGGTTGCTCGGCAGCCTGCCGAACAGTCGGCACTTCCGTCATCACCGCGATAATCCGCTGGCGCTGGATGTACTGGTGATTGATGAAGCGTCGATGATTGATCTGGAAATGATGGCCTGCGTCCTGGCCGCTTTGCCGAGCAATGCTCGGCTGATTCTGCTGGGTGACAAGGACCAGTTGGCGTCGGTAGAAGCCGGCGCGGTGCTGGGTGATTTATGCCGTAACGCCGATCAGGGTTTCTACAGTCCGGATACCCAGCACTGGCTGCAACAGGTCAGCGGTCAGTCCCTGGCGACAGCGGAGCTGCAACAGGGCGACCAAAGCGAGCACGCGCTGGAGCAACAGACGGCCATGCTGCGCTTCTCGCACCGCTTTGGTGGCGACAGCGGTATCGGCGAGTTGGCGCGGGCGGTGAATCGCTGTGCTGACCAGCAAGCCCGACAATTGTTGCAAGCGGATAAGTTCGCTGATATTCAGCAGCGCAGCCTGAGCAAACCCAATGATCCGGCCTTTGCCACCTGTGTGCTGGGCAGTGACCAGCTGCCGGGCTACCAGAGCTATCTGCAACGGCTGAATTCAGCACGCCCGCCGTCGGCTACCCCGGCCGACAGTGATCAATGGCAGGAATGGGCTCGCCGGGTGCTGAAGACCTTTGATCAGTTCCAGTTGCTCTGCGCGGTCCGCAAGGGGGACTGGGGGGTAGAGGCGATCAATCAGCGGGTGGCCAGCTTGCTGCATGCCCGCGGGCTGCTGCCTGCGGATCAGGGCTGGTACGAAGGGCGACCGGTGCTGGTTACCCGCAATGACTATTCGCTGGGTCTGATGAACGGCGATATCGGCATTGCCCTGCGCATTGCCGAGCCGGCGCTGGAATCTGGCATGCAGGAGCGACAGGCTTTGCGGGTGGCCTTCCCGCGTAACGATGGCAGCGGCGGTATTCGCTTTGTGTTACCCAGCCGATTGCCGGAGGTCGATAGCGTTTTTGCCATGACGGTGCATAAATCCCAGGGCTCGGAATTTACCCACGCCGCCCTAGTATTGCCGCCAGCACGCAACCCGGTGCTGACCAAGGAGCTGGTGTATACCGCGATCACCCGCGCGAGTAAGCGTTTTACCTTGCTGGAAAGCAGGGCCGGCGTGTTTGAAGAGGCGGTACGTACGCCGGTACGGCGTATCAGCGGTTTACAGCTGGATTGAGCCGATCAGTCTTCGGCTTCGGTCCAGATCAGTTCGCCTCGGCAAACCCGTTGCAGCTGTTCGAGAAAGTCCTCGGCGGCTGCTTCCTCCAGGCGCACATCCACTAGCACGCAGTGGCTGTGACTGACCGCCAGCAGGTCGCCGCCCAGTTGCTCCAACAGGCGCCGGGCGGTGCTTTCCTGGGCAAAGGGTAATTCACAGTGCAGCCTTCGTTGGCGCACCACAGGAATGCGCTCGGCTTGCAGCAGGGCCTGGGCAATGGCGTCGGTATAGGCGCGTACCAGCCCGCCAGCGCCCAGCTTGGTGCCACCGAAATAGCGCACCACGGTCGCCAGTACGCCATCCAGTTGCTGATGGCGCAAGACCTCCAGCATGGGCCGTCCGGCAGTCCCAGAGGGCTCACCATCATCCACGGCGGCGCTATGCCCATCAGCCAGCAAGGCCCAGCATACATGCGCCGCATCCGGGTGTTGCGCGCGTAATTCAGCCACCCGCTGCTGTGCTGCCGCACGGTCACTGATAGGTTCAACGCAGCCGATAAAGCGGCTTTTGCGGATTTCCAGGGTGTGGCTGACGGGCTGAGCCAGGCTAAACATCAGCGTTATATCGACAGCCGATCTTTGGCAGCGGTGATCAACGCCCCGAACAGTCGCCGCTGGCGAGTACTGAGAATCAGGAACTCCGGGTGCCATTGCACACCGATCAGGAACGGGCGGCTGGGATCTTCAATAGCCTGAACGATGCCATCCAGGTCGCGCCCGGTAACTACCATGCCGTCACCAACCTGGTCGATGGCCTGGTTGTGCAGGCTGTTGATGCGGCAATGATCGGCGCGCATCAACCGGCTGAGATGGCTGTCACTGTCGACCTTGAGGGTTTTCAGCGGCAGTATGGTCCAGCGGTTGGAGGTCATCTTGCGGTGTGACTTCAGCTCCTGGAACAGATTGCCGCCCAGCCGGGCATTGAGCAGTTGCGCACCGCGGCAAATACCCAGCAGTGGCAGGCCGTTAGTCAGGGCATCGTCAATCACGGCCGCTTCCAGCGCATCGCGCTCGGGGTCGTATTTGGGGTGCACCTCCGGTTCGGCGGCGTACAGCACCGGGTCAATATCGTGCCCGCCAGTGACCACTACGGCGTCATAATGCAATTGCCGCCAGTCATCGCTGGGACGAACCTGCAAAGGCGTGGCGCCGTACCAACGCACGGCGCAGGCAACCAGAAAGCGTGGACCAAAGGCGCCCTTTTGCGGGCCGGTGACAGCAACAACGGGTTTACTCATGTGATCTCGCACAGCCAGTCGCGATTGACGCGGTGTTCCCACTTGTCCAGCAAACGGCCACCGATACCTTGGTCCCAATATTCGCCATAGGCTTCACAGCAAGCCTGCAGTCGCTTGCGATCATGCGCAAGATATTCTACTTGCAGCCAGTCTTTCCAGGAGATATGCAGCCCCCAGCCGGGTTGGTCGATCAGGCAGTCGGGCAGTCGATAATGGAAGGTCGGGCGCTCCTTGATCAGCTCATCACCGGCCTTGGCCAGCACACGTTTTTCGTCGATGTGTTTGAACAGGGGCAACATATCCAGCGCACGGTTGCGCGTCGGGTTATCGCGCAGGTAATCGTCGATCAGATCATTCATCGGCGGCCAATAATCAGTGCTGATAACCTTGCGCACGTATTCCTTGGGGAAGGGGTCGACGTAACTGGTCAGGCGCCGGGTGATATTGATGTCGGCGCGGGTCTTGATCCAGTCATACAGGCACAGAAATGCCTTGAGATAAGCGGTGATGGTCTCGGCTTCGCAGTCTGGTACTTCCGGGTTGAACTGCATACCAAAGGCATTGGTAATGCGGTCACCGGTGCCTTTGGCCCCGGCACGGCGCAGGTGATCAATCAGATCATCCACTTCGCCGAGACGATCCAGCGGCAGCGGCGGGCTGACCAGCTCCATCGGCACCAGGCCTTCGGAAACCCACTTGAGGGCATCCTCGGCCGAGCTCATCAGCTCGTCGCCCAGGTCATGTTTCTTGCGTTCTTCTCGGCCGAGTTTTTTCAACAGGCGGAAGTCGAACTCCACCACCCAGTCGCCAGCGTCATCACCGACCAGGGTGCGCTCATAGCGGCTGGTCTGCTCCACTTTGCAATCAAGAAAATCGGCAGCCAGACGGGCCAGTTGGTCCAGCGTCAGGCCGTTCATCTCCAGCTCGACGCCCACCCGGCGTTGCTTGCTGTCCACATTTTTCTGCAGCGGCGGCATGGGGAATTGGTTTGGCATGGGCAATCCCTTTAAAAATAATGCAATGATCCTAACATACCGGGGGTGTCAGCCCGATGTCAGTCGCCAAGTACTACTCCATCCAGCCGCGGATCTGCCGCGCCACGCCAGCCCTCGTCGGTGCGTTGAATGACATGCACACCACTGGTCATGGATTCCAGGCGCACCCGGTGGCCCATGGCCTGCAGGGCCTCGGCGTGATCCGCCAGCCAGGTATCCGCTTCCAGCTCGATACCGCGCCGGCGTTCAACCATATTCGGCAGTGCCACGGCTTCGGCCAGCTCCATCTCCCAATCAAGACTGGCGATCAGGCTTTTCACCACATAGCCGATGATCCGGCTGCCGCCACGCGAACCGATCACCATCATGGGCTCGCCGTCAGCGTCATAGACGACAAAGGGTGACATCGAGCTGCGTGGGCGTTTACCACCCGCCACTGCGTTTGGGTGTTCACGATCTCCCAGACGTGGATTGAAATTGAAATCGGTCAACTGACTATTGAGCACAAAACCCTGGCTGAGCATGCGGCTGCCAAAGGGTGCCTCGTTGGAGCCGGTAAAGGCCACCAGATTGCCGGCACTGTCGACCACGCTCAGGTGCGAAGTGCCGTGCTCCGGCTCTGGGGCAGGTAGCTCGGTATCAGGATGTTCAGCGGCTGCACCGGCAACGCCGGGAACAGGCTCATCCATGGCCTGCTCAAGGTTGATCAGACTGGCGCGTTGGGCCAGGTAGTCACGATCGAGCAGGCCTTCCAAGGGCACTTCAACAAAGTCAGGGTCCCCAACGTAATACTCGCGGTCGGCAAATGCCAGGCGGCTGGCCTCGGCAATCAGGTGCCAGGCTTGCGGGTCGTCGGCTGATAGCTCGTTTAGTGGGAAATGCTCCAGAATGCCTAGGATCTGTAACACGGTGAGGCCGCCGGAGGAGGGCGGTGCTGGGCCACACAGTGTCCATTGCCGATAGGCACCGCACACCGGTGGGCGTTCAATGGCAGCGTAGTCGTGCAGGTCCTTGAGCTGCATATCGCCCCGACCCCAGCGTGCATCATGCACACGCTGCAGAAACTGTTCGCCAATTACACCGTGGTAAAAACTGTCGGTGCCTTCATCGGCCAGTTGTCGCAGGGTCGCGGCCAGCTCCGGGTTATGTAACCGGGGTGTATCTTCGGCGACCTGGCGGCGGAAGTACTGTCGGGTGTCGGCAAACAGGCGCAGCGACCAGTCTTCCCTGATCTGGCGTTGCAGACGTGGCGGCATAACGATGCCCTGTTCGGCCAGTTCTATTGCTGGCGTAAACAGGTTAGCCCAGGGTAATTGGCCGTGCTCGGCATGGGCTGTTGCCATCAGGGCCAGCAGGCCGGGTACGCCAACCGAGTCACCCCCGGTCATGGCCAGGACAAATGGCTTGTTCATTCCCGCCCAGCGGAAGCGATCGGCACCTGCAGCCTGAGGTGCAGTTTCACGGCCGTCGTAAAAGCGTGTGCGCGCCTGTGCAGCCTCATGCAGCAGCATAAAGCCGCCGCCACCAATGCCGGTTTCCGGGGCCTCGACCAGCCCCAGTACCAACTTGGCGGCAATGGCCGCGTCTACTGCGCTGCCGCCCTCGCGTAGTATCTTGCGTCCGGCTTCGGCCGCCAGTGGGTGGGGTGCGCTGATCATATGTTGCGGGGCTTCGCGTTCGGCGCGGGTTTGCACCACAGGTGCGTCAGTGGCGGGGTCGCTGCCGCTGCAGGCGGCGAGCAGGGCTACCAGTGGCAAGGCAGGGAACCAGCGTCGTATCATAAGCATCCTTGTCGGTTGTTTGTCGTCTGTTATGTGCAACCAGCATAGTTGCCAGGTAATTTGCGGTAGAATAATCTGCTCAACTTCTTCTATTTCACCGTGTGTAGGAACCGCATGTCCAAACTTGCAGATTTTCGTGCCATTGAACGCCAGTTGGCTGATCAACTGGCCCAGCTGGAAACCCTCAAGCAGGATGATCAATTGAATGCCGAGCTGGCATTCAGCGATGAGCTCAAGGCCCTGATCAAGTCCTACGGCCTGAGCAAACGTGACGTCATGGCGATCCTTCAGTCAGCCAACTGACGTTCCACTTTTCCGCTGAATCCGATTTTTTGCACCTGTCTGCCGATATTCAGCGGTCAAGTCAGTTTTTTGCCCGTTTTTTTTGCTTAATCGTCCTTCGCTTCCCATACTAACAGCACACTGGCCAGCGGCCAGTTTCACTAGAAGTGTTGCCGGGCATCCTTGAGCCCGATCAAGCAACCCACCATCCAATTAGCCTGCGAGCAGGCTGAACCTCTGCTAGGGAGCACAATCCATGGGTAACGATCCCCATAAACCAGACACCGAGGACTCGGTCCATGATGCCGGACCATCGATTCCGGCACCCTCCGGTGAGACCAACCTGATCGACACGGATTATGTGATCGGGCAAGACAATATCAAGGGACAGTTCTCCATCGCGCTGGATATTCACGGCAAGGTGTTCAGTATTTCAGCGATCACCATTGTGCTTTTCGTGATCCTGACGCTGGCCTTGCAAAATGAAGTTGCCCCCATCTTCAACGCTATTCGTGACTGGTTAACCGGTAACATGGCCTGGTTCTTCATCAGTGCGGCGAATATTTTCGTGTTGCTATGTCTGGTGCTGATCGTTACCCCGCTGGGCAAGGTGCGTCTGGGCGGTAAAGAGGCTGTGGCCGACCATTCCTACCTCGGCTGGTTCTCCATGTTGTTTGCCGCGGGTATGGGCATCGGCCTGATGTTCTATGGTGTCGCCGAACCCATGAGGCATTTCTCGGCAGCCATGGGCGGTACCAGTATCGGAGAAGCCGGGGCGCGAACTGACTGGTCCCCGTTGGCGGGTGCCGAAGGGGACGCTGCTGCTGCCGCACGCCTGGGTATGGCCGCGACCATCTTTCACTGGGGCCTGCACCCGTGGGCGATCTATGCGATTGTCGCCCTGGCGCTGGCGCTGTTTTCGTTCAACAAGGGCTTGCCGCTGAGTATCCGCTCGATTTTCTATCCGTTGCTGGGCGAGCGCGTATGGGGCTGGCCGGGCCATGTGATCGACATTCTCGCGGTATTTGCGACGCTGTTTGGTCTGGCTACCTCCCTGGGTCTGGGGGCACAGCAGGCAGCCGGCGGTATCAGTTACCTGTTCAATGTCGGCGGCGGCAACGCCAGTATGGTGCTGCTGATTATCGGTATTACCCTGATCGCCATGCTCTCGGTATTGGCCGGCCTGGAAAAGGGCGTCAAGCGCTTATCCCAGATCAATATGACGCTGGCTTTTCTATTATTGGCCTTTGTCATTATCGTAGGGCCGACCGTCGCCATTCTGACTGGTTTCTTCAGCAATCTGGGGGCCTATCTGCAGTACCTGCCGGCACTGTCGAATCCGATTGGCCGTGAAGATGCCAACTTCAGCCAGGGCTGGACTGCCTTCTACTGGGCCTGGTGGATCAGCTGGTCACCCTTCGTCGGCATGTTTATCGCCCGCGTCAGCCGTGGCCGTACCGTGCGTGAGTTCCTGATTGCCGTATTGCTGGTGCCTTCGCTGGTCTCGGTGTTGTGGATGTCTACCTTCGGCGGTACCGCGATCAGCCAGTTCCTCGGTGGTTTTGTCGGTGTGCAGGAAGCCGCGCTGGAAATCCAGCTGTTCGCTATGCTGGCAGAGCTGCCACTGGCGGCGATTACCTCATTTATCGGTATCATCCTGGTGATCGTGTTCTTTATCACCTCGTCGGACTCCGGTTCACTGGTCATTGACACCATCACAGCCGGTGGCAAGGTCAACGCGCCGGTACCGCAGCGAGTGTTCTGGGTCATTATCGAAGGGGTGATTGCGATAGCGCTTTTGCTCGGTGGTGGTCTGGTGGCTCTGCAAGCCATGGCAGTTTCTACCGGCTTGCCCTTTACCATTGTGCTGCTGGTGGGCTGTATTGCCATTGTAAAGGGTTTGCTGAGCGAGCCCCGTTAAGTAGCAAGCTGCGGTAAACAGCGGGGCGTTATGGGTAACCATAGCGCCCCGTTTGCATTCAGAACCAGAACTCACTGATTGGCTGGCCGGCATCAATGTGCCGGCAACACTGCGCTTGCAACAGTTCCGCCGTGGCGATGGCATCGGTCAAGGCATGATGTGGCTGGTAGGCTGGTAGGTTATAGCGCGCCCGGCAGTCGGCCAGGCGCAGTGACTCAGGGCGCTTGCCGCGTAACCGGTCAAGCCAGCTGCGCTGCTGCCTTGGATGCTTGCGCGCCTCCAGCTGCATGGTATCGAGCAAGGGGAAGTACAGGGGTTGCCCGAATACCTGTTTGACCGCGTGACTGAGAAACTCTCGCTCGATCGGATGGTAATGCACCAGTGCAACCTTGCCCTGCAAATGCTGCAACAGGGTTGGCAAGACCTCGACCAGGGGCGGGGCATGATGCACTTCGGCATGGGTAATGCGGTGCAGGGGAATGCTGTCGATACTCAAGTGCCGCGGGCGCACAACCTGATACCAGTGCTTGGCACAGCGCACCTGGCGACTGCTGCAATTGACCAGGCCAATACTGACAATGGCATCGCGCGCCGGATCCAGCCCGGTGGTTTCGATATCCAGCGCGACCAGAGGTATCTCGTGCAGCGGCGTCTCAGGGTCAAGGTCAAAGGCACGGTAATAGTCGGCCAATACCGGTTCGCGAGCATGGGCCGCGTGGGCCGCCATCAGACCTGGCCAATCAGTGGGAGTGGGGTTGGCCCTGGTGCTCACAAGGAACGCTCGACGCCGCCGGACGGATAACGGAAGCGAAGGAATTTCTGCGCATTGCTGAGCACCTGGAAGGCCTCTTTCAGGCTGTGTCGCTGGGTGGCAGTGAGCGCTTCCGGTTCGATGAAGTTATTCGGCTCTTCATCATGTTCCAGCTGCCAGGCCTGATGGCGAATACGCACGCTGGAGAGAAACTCCAGTGCCGCGCGCAAGCCTTCAAGGGCTTCACTGGTCAGCAGCTTGGTCTGGCCAATGGCATCCAGGCGTTCGTTACTGTTCTGCGCGGTGGAGCCGCAGGCCAGCGCATGCACACGAATCAGATCGGTCAAGGGTGCGGTGCCACGCCCTTTGAGGTTGATGATGTTGTTCTGCTTGCCATCCTTTTCCATCACAAAGGTACGAAAAAAGCCCAGTGGCGGGGTGCGGTTGAGTGCATTGCGCGCCAGGCTGGCAAGGAAGGCTGGCGCCTGGCTGGCTTGCTCTGCCACCTGCTGTTGCAGTTGAACAACCAACTCGGTTTCCCCGTGTACAGCGTCCAGATCAAAGAAAATGCAACTGTTGAGCAGGGTTTGTGGATTGGGCCGGGCGATCCATTGGCGGAAATAGCCCTGCCAGACACTGAGGGGCTGTCGCCAGTCACGGTTGGTAGCCATGATGCCGCCCTTGCAGTAGCTGTAGCCGCAGGCGGCCAGCCCGTCACTGACGCGGGTTGCCAGCTGCAGAAAATAGGCATCATGCAGCGCCGGGTCAAAACCCTCATCCAGCACCAGAGCATTATCCTGGTCGGTCACAATCAGTTGCTCATCCCGTGCCATTGAGCCCAGCGCCATAAAGCAGTAGGGCACCGGCGGTGGTCCAAGGTCAGCTTCTGCCAGCTCGATCAGTCGCTGGGTGAAGTTGCGCCCGATACTCGACATGGTCCGTCCTATCATGTCTGCGGTAGCACCTTCCTTGACCAGGCGGCCAAAGGTGGCGCGCACATCGGGCAGCAGGCGTTGCAACTCATTGGCTGACTGGCAGTTGAAGATATTGTTGACCAGATAGAGGCTGCTCTGGGTCTCAAAGCGGGTAATATCCGCCAGGCTGATTACCCCCAGCGGGCGCTGACGGTGCATGATCGGCAAGTGATGAATGTTCGAGCGCAGCATGGTCAGCATGGCATCGAAGACGGAGTCGGTGCTCTGCAGGGTGATCGGGTTGGCTGTCATTACCTGACTGATCGGCGTGTCGTACCCCAGCCCTTCGGCAATCACTCGGTTGCGAAAATCCCGGTCAGTGATGATGCCAACCATATTGGCTGCATGAGGGGCGTCCACCGCTTCGGCCATGACCAACAGCGAAGAGACGCCGGCCTCACTCATTGTTTGAGCGGCAGACTGTACATGGTCATTGGCAGATACGCTGACTGCGCGTCGGCTGAGCAGTTTGCTCACCCGCACCTGCATGCGTTCGGCAGCCTGATCCTGATCGGCAACGGCTTTTTGCAGCCGGCTTTGACCTTCGGCCTCGACAAAATCGGCAAAGCTGTCGAACTGTTCACATAACCGGTGAAACAGAGTATCTGGCAGCAGGTAGATCAGGCAGTCTTCTAGTGCTCTGGCTGGAAAACGCACCCGGTTGCTGCGCAGCAGGCCAAAGTGGCCGAAGATATCGCCTTCACTCAGGCGGTTATAGAGCTCGCCGTTGCGTCGGTAAATCTCGACTGCGCCACTGCGCACATAATGCAGGTGGTGAATCGGTTGGTCGAAAAGCACAATGTCGCTACCAGCCTGAAAGTAACTGATTTCGACCTGGCTAGCGATCTGGTCCAGAGTCTCTTCCGGCAACTGCTCGAAGGGCGGGAAGCGGCTCAGGTGGTCACGGATTTCGATCAGTTCGATCTGCATCTCTGCCTCTCAGTGTGGGCTTTTTTAGGGCAGTGCTTCAAGTGCCGCAGAAGGTTTCCCGCACGCGCTCGGCTGGCTTTGGTGGCAGACAGTACTTGGCCGTGCCGGGGCTGCTGCTGAACGGTTTGCGCAAGTGGTTGAGCAGTTGCTCGCAGGGCTGCAAGTCGCCAAATTGGCGGGCTGCCTGCAGCGCCTGCTCAACCTGATGATTGCGCGCAATGACCTGCGGGTTGTGCGCCTGCATCAATGCCGTTACTTCAGCCTGATCCAGTGTCTGCTCCGCCAGCCGCACCTGCCAGCGCTGCTGCCATTGGCTGAATGCGGGCTGATTGAACAAGGGTTGTGGTGGCAGTTCAGCAAGGCTGGCAGCGTCGCCGGCCAGTGCGCGGAAGCTGTTGGTAAAGTCGGCCTTGTGCTGCTCCAGCAGGGTCAGCCAGTCTTCGATCAGCGGTCGGTCGGCTTCGGTTGCTTCACTCAGGCCAAGCTTGTGTCCCATGCCTTGCAGCCAGGCCTGCTGGTAATAGTCGACATAGGCACCGAGGGCTTCCTGGGCCAGGCTGATGGCCGTTGCCTGCTCCTCGGCCAGCAATGGCAGCAGGCTCTCGGCAAAGCGCGCGAGGTTCCATTGGCCGATCGCCGGCTGATTGCTGAAGGCATAGCGGCCCTGCTGGTCGATCGAGCTGAAGACAGTATTGGCAGCATACTCATCCATAAAGGCGCAGGGGCCGAAATCGATGCTCTCGCCGCACAGGCTCATATTGTCGGTATTCATCACGCCGTGGATAAAACCGACCTGCATCCACTGGGCGATCAGCCGTGCCTGGCGCTGGATAACGGCATCCAGCAGGGCAAGATAACGATTGTCGGCTTGCTGGCACTCCGGATAGTGGCGGTCAATGCAATAGTCAGCCAGTTCGCGAACCCGTTCGGCGCCGCCCTGGCGAATGGCATATTCAAAAGTACCTACACGCACATGGCTGGCAGCCGTACGTACCACTATTGCGCCGGGCTCGGCTTGTTGGCGATAGACGGTCTCACCGGTAGCGATCACCGCAAGGCTGCGGGTGGTAGCAATGCCCAGACCATACAGGGCTTCGCTGATGATAAATTCGCGCAACATGGCGCTCAGGGTGGCCCTCCCATCGCCACGACGGGAGAAAGGTGTCGGTCCGGACCCCTTGAGCTGGATATCAATACGCTCACCGCTCGGCGTGCGTTGCTCGCCAAGCAATACCGCACGGCCATCCCCGAGGATGGTGAAATTGCCGAACTGGTGACCGGCATAGGCTTGTGCCAAAGGCAAGCTGCCCGGTGGCAAGGCATTGCCGGCACATATTGCCAGCAGCTCTTCACTTTGCAGGGCGGCCGGGTCCAGCCCCAGGCTGTCAGCCAGTGCCGGGTTGGTGACAACCCAGTGTGGCTCGGGGACAGCTGTGGGTGCCTGTCGGGCATAGAGCCCCGAGTTCAGGTTGGCGTAGGTGTTTTCCAGATTCCACATGAGCGGCTCCGACAACAAAAAAGGCCGAGCCAGAAATAGCTGGCCCAGCCTTCAGTGTAACGGACGCGGTTGACTCTGTGTGGCAAGTTAAACCCGAGTCAAGGCAGTTTCAGAGTTCGCCATCCGCCGCCATCTGCACAAATTCATGGTTGAAACGCATGCGCACGAAATCCTGATTTCCCCACACCGAGCCATCCGGCATGGCGATACCGATGACATCAGCCGAAGGGGCACCGTCGCCGAGCAGCCCGTGCTCAAAGGAGAAGGCAGTGACAAAGTCCATGGTTTCGGTCAATCGTTCGGAGGTCAGGTACTCCAGCTTGGCGCCTGGGGTGGGGAACAGGTAGGTCGCTTCCAGTTGGCGCTCGAAACCGGCCAGATCCGTGCCCGACCCAGCAGCCATCAGTTCACGCGCGGCGATACCTTCCGGGGTGTCTGACAGGTAAATGCTGGCGGCTTCGAACCAGGCACCGGTGACTGCTTTGCCCAGTTCCGGGTTGGCAGCCAGGGTGGCTGAGTTGACGCCCATGATGTCGAGGATCTCACCGGGAATCTGCGTTGAATCAAATACCTTGACCGCCTCAGGATGCTGCATCACGGTTTCCAGTTGCGGGTTCCACAGGGTGACGGCCTGCACGCGGTTATCGAGAAAGGCATTGGCGATATCCACATCCGAGGTATTAACCACCCGCACATCACGCTCACTCAGGCCAACGGAATCCAGTGCGCGGGCCAGGGTGTAATGGGAGACGGAAAGTTCCAGCAGGTTTACGTCCAGGCCGGCAATGTCTTCCAGACGCTCGCGGTTTTTCAACACAACGGCATCATTGCCATTGGAAAAGTCGCCAACGATCAGCGCAGTAGTATCTACTCCGGCGGCGGAGGGAATGGTCAGCATGTCCATATTGGTCATGGTTGCGCCATCGAATCGCCCGGCAGTATAGAGGTTGATGGCTTCGATGTAGTCGTTGATCTGTACCAGCTCAACTTCGATGCCGTACTTCTCGGCCCATTTGTCCATGAT
>SKFV01000094.1 GCA_007117785.1 Pseudomonas sp. | reverse complement strand
CTCAAAATAAGCCAGCGTTGCCGCCGGAACCGCCGGGGTGGTGCCGAAGGTTGCTTCCTGGTCAAAGATAATTCTGCTGTTACTGCCTCTTGCCTGGGGGGCCATGGGTTACTCCTTCCCGCGCGTACCGCGCGATTTCTGGTCTGATATTACAGATTTGAGATCTGCCGCCTTGTCGGCGGTGACAAAGCCCGGTTTTTTAAGTATCGCTGCGGCCAGGGTGTCGTTATCGACGGTCACCGGCTCGTTTTTAGTCATGGTCACGCCGCCGACGCGGATGGTGTCGGGGCCGAGGCTTCCGGTGTAGATGATTGTTTTCGCCATCGCTACTCTCCTTATGCGGTGCGGCTATCGTTGGTGTAGCCCAGGGCATATGCTAGCTTGCCGCCGCCGCTAAAAATTAACCGTTCGGTGGTTGGCCATAACTGACCGTCGGCCACCTCAAATCCGATCAGTCGCTGCCGGACCTGCTGGATCAGCTTGTAACAACCACCGGCTGCCGCGTCATGAGCGCGCAGGTTCCTGTCGATGATGACCACGGCCCACTCCATGACCGAGTCGGCTATCTTGCTCCCGACCATTTTCGGTGGCGCAAACCGAGCGCCCTGGTAGGCCAGAAAGACTCCCGGCAGCAGAGCCGTGCGCTTGATCAGATCTTCGATCTCGCCGCCCCAGTCATCACAAGTTTTGACGCCGGGGATCTCTTTGAGCTGTGCAAGCACGGCAGCGCTGATATCTTCGATCGGGTTCATAGCAGCCCCTTCATGCTGTCGCGGGTCAAGCGCCGCTCATTGCCGACAAATGAGGCTCCGGATGATGGTGCAGGCACGGCTACATCCAGGGTGATGTCACGCAGCTGGATCCGGCGCAGATCTTCACGGGCGGCTTTGTGGCCGCGCACGACGCCGTCAGGCGTGTCGATATGCGGGCGACGCTGGTAGAGGGCATACACACACAGATCGACGGCGACATTGCGGATCAGCCCCGGTACCGGGTTCAGCGGAACCGGGTAATGGCTGCGGACGTAGCTGTTGATCAGGTCAGTCGCTTCGCTGATGATGTCGTCAACAACAGCCTGATCGAGACTGCCGGTGTTTTCGTCATCGGTCAGCTGGATCAGCTCAGCTTCGGCCAGGCGGCGGCTGGTTATGTCGGCGGTGGTGCAGTACATGCGTTATTCCTTCGGCTGGAGTTCGTCCAGGCGCTTTTGGTACGCCGCGACCACGGTTTTACGCGTTTCGGTTTCCGGCACCAGGGCGGCCAGTTGCTCCAGCGTTTCGGCGGCATCGATCGCGGCGACCAACTCTTCCGCTTTGAGCGGTTTGGTCTCGGCTTTGGGCGGTTTGGTCTCGGCTTTGGGCGGTTTGGTCTCGGCCTCGCCCAGTTGCACGGTCAGCATCGGCTCGGCCTGCAGCTGCTTGAGCTGTTTCGCGCTAAAATGATCCGCCGGGTATTCGGTCGGCTGCTTGCTGTGGGCAACGCCGCAGCGACGGAAGCCGTCCTTTTTTGCGGTAATGATGATGGTTCCCATCGTTTTATCCTCCCGGCAGGGGCACGGCACGCCATGCCCCTGCGTTACGGGTTAATCAGGATCAGGCCAGCCAGGGAACGACCAGGACCTCGACCGCCTTGTAGTTGATATTGTCGGCTCCGGCGGCGTTGCGCTCGACCTCGACCACGGTCTTGGCGGCGGCGCGGTTGCTGACGCCACACACCAGCAGGTTGGGCATGATCGGCAGGGGCTTGCCGTAGTCGGCTTTTTGCGAGCCCATGGCGGCGATTGCGGCGTTAAAATTGGTGGCGTCAAGGGTCGCCTTGCTGCCGAAGGCCATCTGCCAGAAACCGAAACCGACGTTGCAGCGGCTGTCCACCCCATACTGGAATTCCTTCTTGGTGAACACGTTGGGGTCGTCCGCGCTATCGAGGGCGACAAACTCGGGCTTCTTGCGCTCCTGGTAGATCAGCGGCTTCAACGGGCGGCGGGTGTCGAGCAGGAACCAGGGGTTGCCGGATCCGGCCTGCATGTTGCTGACATCCTGCACCTCGCCATCTTTATCGAGTACCGGGTGGTCGGTATCAAAGAAATACTGGCCGTCGTAGCAGGCGGTAGTAAATCCAGCAGCGAGCAGGGCGAACACCAGTTCGTCCGGGTGCTCACTGGCGTTCTGTCCGAGCATCTGCATCATCGGCGCATAAATGCCGTACTGGTCGTCATCGATATCGTCGCGATCCACCCCGATAGTCGATTCGAACGGGCGATTTTTGATGCTGTAATCGTGCTGCTTGAGGTTGTTGATCTGGCGGTCGCCGATCCACTCACGCATACCGGGGATCTTGCCAAGCCAGCCGTAATCGTTGACGCTGGTGGTGCTGGGGACCAAAGTGGCGATTTTGTTCCACAGCGGGGTGTTGCCGTCGAACCCCTGCTTAAAATTAGCGTGGAATGCGCGCTTCAATATCGCCAGGTTGCCTTGATTGATAATCATTTTTCTCTCCTTATTATTTGTGAGAGCACGTACGCGTGCCCGTACTTTTAGTTTTATCCTTGACTGATTAGCGCAGGTCGACCCATACACCCTGGGCGTCAACATCAAAGACTTTACCGGCAACGCTGCGGGTAGCGCTGCCGCTGGTCTTGGCGACGGTTTCGTCATCGACGATGTAACAGTCGTTGCCAATATCGGCGCGGGCGATCAGGTCGGCATCGGCCG
>SKFV01000250.1 GCA_007117785.1 Pseudomonas sp. | reverse complement strand
TCTCTACCATACAGGCTTTCAATAACGGTGTTCGTGGCATCCAGGATAACTATTCCCAGGTCTCACGTACTCAGGAACAGGTCAGTTCCGGCAAGCGCATACTGTCGCCTGCGGATGACCCGGTAGCCACAGTGCGCTTGTTGCAGTTAGGTCAGCAGGGTAGCCAGATCAAGCAGTATGAGGACAATCTGCGCGCTGCAAAAAACAGTCTGGTACAGGAAGAAAGCATCCTCAATGCGGTCAATAACAACTTGCAGCGGGTACGCGAGATCAGTCTGCTGGCGGGTAACGGGGCTTACGATGCCAAGGACCGCGTAGCCCTTTCTCAAGAGCTCGAGCAACTGGAAGACGAGCTGTTTCAGTTGTTCAATACGCGCAATGCACGTGGCGAGTATCTGTTTGGTGGCTACGAGAGCGACCAGGCCCCCTTTGTACGTGAGTCTGATGGCAGTTATACCTATCAGGGCGATGAAGGCCAGCGTTCGATCCAGATCGGTAGCTCGAAAATGATCGCCATCAATGATAATGGCAAGTCGCTGTTCGTGGATGTCGCTAATGTGAACCGGGTTAATACGGCTGCCCAGCCAGCCGATCCGGCAAACCCGGGTAACGTGCGTATTTCTCTGGGTGAGGTGGAAAACAAGCGGCAGTACGACCTGAATTTTTATCCGCTTGGCAGCGTCACCATCACCATAGGTGCAGGGGGTGATAACTTTGAAATTACCGATCCGGATGGTAACTCGTTGGCTACCGGTGATCTTGAAGCCGGCCCCGATGGTAGCTTCAGCATTCGCTATGCCGGCGTAGTGGTGAAGCTGGATGGTGAGCTGCAAGAGGGCGATGCGTTTACTGTCGAGCGCGGTGATCTGGACCCCGACAGTGGCAATCGGGAAAAACGCAGTATCCTGGATACCGTAGCGCTGTTGCGTGAGACGCTGGCCAATGACAGTGATGACGTCGAAAGCCGTTTGCAGCGGCGTGATGTGCTTAGCCTGTCGGTGACCAATATTGATAACGCGATGAACAAGGTGCTCGGGGTGCAAACCAGTCTGGGCGCGCGACTGAATATCATTGACTCATCGGAAAATGAACTGGCTGAAGCCAAGTTGATCAATCAGACCATTACCTCGGAACTGGAAGATCTGGACTACGCCGAAGCGCTGAGCCGGCTGAGTCTGCAGAGTGTGGTGCTGGAGGCGGCGCAGCAGAGCTTCGTCAAGATCAGCAGCCTTAACCTGTTCAACTTTATTCGTTAAACAGGCGGCGCTCCTCAATCACCCATTGCCGTCATCGCGAGCCACCAGGGCGTGGAGATCAAGGGCTTGCTCTCAGCGGGCATTGGCCAGGGTATCCAGAATCGGGCATTCGGGACGGTTATCACCGTGGCAGCAGTCAGCCAGCTGCGCCAGGGTGGCGTGCATGGCCTGCAAATCCTCGATCTTGTGCTCCAGCTCATGCAAATGCCCCTGCACCAGTTGCTTTACCTCGCCACTGCTGCGCTGACGGTCCTGCCACAGTGCCAGTAGCTGTGCGATCTGCTCCATGGAAAAGCCCAGACTGCGGGCATGCTGGATAAAGCGCAAGCTGTGCAACTCGGTGTCAGTATAATCACGGTAACCCGAGGTATTGCGCGCCACCTCGGGCAGCAGACCAATCTGCTCATAGTGCCGGATCATGCGTGGGCTCAGGCCACTGGCCTTGGCGACCTCACTGATGTTCATGGCGTTTGATCTCCGGTTGCCAGCGTTTGAGTAACAGCGCATTGGTGACCACGCTGACGCTGCTGGCCGCCATCATGGCGCCGGCCATCATCGGTGTCAGCAGGCCAATCGCGGCCAAAGGAATACCCAGGCTGTTATAGATAAAGGCCCAGAACAGGTTCTGGCGAATCTTCGCCCAGGTCTTACGGGATACTTGCAAGGCGGCTGGAATCAGCTGCAGCTCGCCGCGCATCAGGGTAATCCCGGCGCTGTGCATCGCCACGTCAGTACCTGTGGCCATGGCCATACCGACATCGGCTGCGGCCAAGGCAGGCGCATCATTGATACCGTCACCAATCATGGCGACTTTGCGGCCCTGTTCGCGCAGTTCGTTGACGACGGTTGCCTTGTCTTGCGGTAGCACCTGAGCACGCACCTGATCAATACCCAGTTGGGTGGCAATGGCTTGTACCGCGGCCTGGTTATCACCACTGACCAGCCAGCTTTCAATGCCGCTGGCGCGCAGCTGTTCCACGGTTTCCCGGGCACCAGGCTTCAGGCTGTCGGCATAGGCAATCAGCGCGACCACTTCAGCCTGTCCGTCGCGCTCGGCGGCCAACCAGGACAGGGTATGCCCCTGAGCTTCCTGTTCGGCAACCTGCGCTTGCCAGGGGGCAAGGTCCAGCCCCTGCTGTCGCATCAAACCGGCATTGCCCAGCCAGAGCCGCTGCCCGTTCAGGTTGCCACTGGTGCCACGACCGGCATGCACGGTGAAATCAGTGACCCGGTCAGCGCTTGCACCTTGTTGTTCGGCGTATTGGCGCAGCGCTTCGGCCAATGGGTGTTCGGCGTCCTGCTGCAAGGCGAGGGCCTGCTGCAAGGCTGACTCGGCCGTGTTGTCGCCCAGGGCAATAAAAGCTTGTACCGCCGGTTTGCCCTCAGTCAGGGTGCCAGTCTTGTCGAAAATCACGGTATCAATGCCGTGGGCCAGCTCCAGTGCTTCGGCATCGCGGATCAGAATACCGTTGCGCGCCGCAACGCCGGTGCCCACCATGATCGCGGTCGGCGTAGCCAGGCCTAGCGCACAGGGGCAGGCAATCACCAGTACGGCGATGGCATTGAGCAGAGCCATTTGCGGCCCTACAAAGAGGCTGCCAATGCTCCAGGTGAGCAAGGCGATCACCACCACAATAGGCACAAAGACTGCGCTGACCCGATCCACCAGTCGCTGGATGGGAGCTTTCGAGGCTTGGGCGCTTTCCACCAGGCGAACGATCCGTGCCAGCAGAGTGTCCTGGCCAACGCCGGTGGTATTGATCAGCAATACGCCGTCCTGGTTCATCGAGCCAGCGCTGACGCTATCACCCAGCTGGCGGCTGACTGGCAGGCTTTCACCGGTCAACATGGATTCATCCACATGGCTGCCACCCTCAATGACCTCGCCATCCACCGGGATGCGTTCGCCGGGGCGAACAACAATATGATCGCCGCTTTGAATCTGCGCCAGGGGCAGCATTTCATCACCGGTAGCGGTTCGCTTGCGCGCCTGGTCAGGCCGCAGTGCCGTCAGCGCGCGAATGGCTTCCAGCGTCTGGCCCTTGGCCCGGCTTTCCAGATACTTGCCGAGCAGCACAAAGGTGATAATGACCGCAGAAGCCTCGTAGAAGAGCACCGGCATCTGCCCGGCGGGTGTGGTCAGTACATTCCAGGTACTCAATGACCAGCCTGCCGTGGTGCCCATGGCAACCAGTATATCCATGTTGCCCGTGCGGTTGCGCAGGGCATGCCATGCACCCTGATAGAAGCGCGCGCCAAACCAGAACTGCACTATGCTGGCCAGAATCAGTTGCAGGAAAGCTGGTGGCATCCACTCCGGGCGCCCGAGCATCTCGGGAAACATGGCAAAGGCCAGTGGTGTGCTCAGGATGGCGGCGCCGATCAGGTGGCGTTTCTCGATGCGCAGCTTGTGCTGTTGCGCGTCTTCACGGCTGGTTTGCGATTGCTCAATGTCCAGCCACTGGCCGGGATAGCCGGCTTTGGCCAGGGCTGCCAGCAGGCTGTCCGGATCAGTGCCACTGACAAAGCTGACGCGTGCCTGTTCGCTGGCCAGGTTGACTTCCACCTTGACCACACCGGGCACGCCCAATAATGCGGTTTCGCTGCGGCGCACACAGCCCGCACAGGACAGATTGCTCAGGCTGAGCTGGCGGGTGTCCAGTGGCACCGAGTAACCGGCTTGCTGCAGGTCAGCGCATACCTGGGACAATTGCTGGTCATCGGCCAGTTCGATCCGCGCGGATTCGCTGGCCAGATTGACCTCGGCCTGTTGCACCGCGCCGGACTGCCGCAAGGCCTTTTCCACGCGACTCACGCAGCTGCCGCAGCTCATGCCGTTGATGGGGATGGTCAGTGTGCTCATGCATACCTCCGGACAGTGAATGAACACAGCTTAGGGGTTTACATGATGTCAAGGTCAAGGGTTTCTTGCGCGACCGTCAGAGAAAGCCCATCGGCGGCTTGCCCGAGCCGCTGCCGAGCTTCAGGCCCACCTTGAGAATGCGGTCATTGTCCATGGCGGCAACCACCCAGGTATGGCCCTCCCAGGTCAGCCGGTCCCCCACGACCGGGTGGCGACCAAAGTGACGGTAGAAGAATTTGGCCAGGGTCAACTCGGCGAGTTCATCGGGTATGGTGAAGCCGTAAAAGCGCCCGACATCGCCCAGTTGCGCATCACCTTCCAGAATAAAGTCACCAAAGAAGCTGCGGTCTTCCAGGTGACGCGGCTTGTGCGTCTTGCTGAACAGTTTGGACAGAACGGGCAAATCTTTCGGACGACCCAATACGCAGATCACATCATGTAACGCCAGCTCGGTGCGCCCGCTTGGGTGTAATAGATCTTTGCCCCGGAATACTGCAGCGATGCGGCATTGCCCGGGCATTTTCAGATCGCGCAAGGGCATGCCCACGCACCAGTTCGCATTATCCAGTTGGTAAAGCAGCATTTCGTAGTCAGAGTCGACCACGGTATCCAGGCTGGTGCGCTGCAAGGGCTCTGGCTGAGGCGGTATTTCGACCTTGCACCAGCGGGCCGCCAGCGGCAACGAGACCCCCTGCAGCAGCAGGGACACCAGCACCACGACACAGGCTACGTTGAACAGCAGCTGCGCCTGCTCCAGCCCGGCCAGCAGCGGGAAGATGGCCAGAATGATCGGCACCGCGCCGCGCAGACCAACCCAGGCAATAAAGGCCCGCTCACGCCAGGCGAACACGAAGGGCGCCAGGCAGATCAGCACTGCAATCGGGCGGGCTACCAGAATCAGAAAAAGCGCGATGGCAATCGCTGGCAGGGCGGTTGCCATCATCTCGGTGGGGGTTACCAGCAAGCCAAGCATCAGGAACATGCCGATCTGACTCAACCAGGCCATACCATCCTGCACATTGAGGATGTTCTGCAGGTTGTGGGTGCGCCGGTTGCCGATCACCAGACCGGTCAGATAGATCGCCAGGTAGCCGCTGCCGCCGATACTGTTGGTCGCAGCGAACACCAGAATCGCACCGCTGGTAATCAACAGCGGGTACAGGCCGCTGGCCAGGTTGACCCGGTTGACCAGTTCGGCAAGCACATAGCCACCGAGCAATCCACAGACAATGCCGGTACCGAACTGCTGGATCAGGGTACCGAGAAAGGACCAACTGAAGCTGCTTTCCCCGGCAGCCAGCATCTCGACCAGGGTAATGGTGAGGAAAATCGCCATCGGGTCGTTTGAGCCGGATTCGATCTCCAGCGTCGCGCCCACCCGTTGCTTGAGATTGAGCCCTTTGCTGTGCAACAGGGAAAAGACGGCCGCCGCATCCGTGGAGCCGACAATGGCGCCGAGCAGCAAGGCCTGAAGCCAGTGCAGATCAAGCAGCAGCCAGGTAATAAGACCTGTCAGTACGGCACTGACCACGACGCCAACACTGGCCAGGGATAGTGCTGGCCAGAGGCCGACACGGAAGTTTTCCACCCGCGTGCGCATGCCGCCATCCAGCAGGATGATGGCCAGGGCCAGGCTGCCGATCATGAAGGCCGTGTCCGGGCTGTCGAACACAATACCACCGGGGCCATCCTCGCCAGCCAGCATGCCGATCACCAGAAACACCAGCAGCAGCGGAATGCCCAGCCGCGAGGACAGCGAGCTGGCCAGAATGCTGGCGCTGAGCAACAGGGCGCCGATCATGAAAAGGGTGTTGATTGTGTCCATGCATCTCCACACGCTTTAAATAAGCACTTTCAGTATACCGGTTGTCACCCGCGCCGCATTTGCAATCGAAAAAAAACCGCCATTGATTGCATGTAACAACACCCCGGAGATCGCCTGCGGTATAGTCAGGTCAGGTTAAAAAACACTGGAGGGAGTATGCAGGCGGATTTCTGGCATGAGCGTTGGGCCAAGAATGAAATCGGATTTCACAAGTCGCGTCCTAATCCCCTGCTGAGTCGCTGGTGGTCGTGCCTGACTCTGGAGCCGGATGCACCGGTGTGGGTTCCCTTGTGCGGCAAAAGCCTCGATATGGCCTGGCTGCGAGAGCAGGGTCATCCCGTTGTGGGTATTGAGCTGGCACGCAGCGCACTGGAAAGCTTTGCCATCGAACAGCAGTTGCAGCTGGCCTGGCGTGAACAGGGGGAGTTTTCCATCAGCGAGGGCGATGGTTACTGTCTGTACTGTGGCGATTTTTTCGGCCTCGCGGCCGACGATCTTGCGGCAGTAAAAGGGATATATGATCGCGCAGCATTGATCGCCTTGCCGGAAGCTATGCGTCGCTCTTATGTCGAGCATATGCGGCGGATCTTACCGGCTGGATGGAAGCTCTTGCTGATTACGCTGGATTATCCGCAGGCTGATCGCCCGGGCCCACCCTTCAGCGTGCCTGATGCTGAAGTGCGCAGCCTGTTTGCCGGTTGCCAGGTTGAGCTGCTTGATGAAAAAGATGTACTGGACGATCACCCGGTCTTTCGCGAACAGGGTATGACCCGGTTGCAGGAACGGGTCTACCGAATCACCGAGTAGCCGTTCTGGCGCGGGTAATTGCGCGCAGCGGCTTGTAACTTCCGTGCAAGCCGTTACAATGGCGCGGCCCGCTTGTCGCGGGTTCGTTATGGTGGCCTCGTCGGTCCCCTCGCAACGATCAGCCGTGAACCTGGTCAGGCCCGGAAGGGAGCAGCCACAGCGGTTATATCTTGTGCCGGGGTGTGGCTGGCGAGGTTACCACCCTAATCTCTTCCCCCCTTTATCTACCCGTCTTTGCGTCTCGCAATGTCTGCCGGCATTGGTTACAGTAGCCGCTTGTTGACTGACCGATGTGGATAATCCCCAGCCCATGAGTTATCAGGTACTAGCCCGTAAATGGCGCCCGCGACTGTTCCGTGAAATGGTCGGGCAAACCCATGTGCTGCAAGCGCTGATCAATGCGCTGGACAATAACCGTCTGCACCATGCCTATCTGTTTACCGGTACCCGCGGGGTGGGCAAAACCACCATTGCGCGCATTCTGGCCAAGTGTCTGAACTGTGAGCAGGGTGTCAGCTCAGAGCCTTGTGGTGTCTGTTCGTCCTGCCGGGAAATCGATGAAGGCCGCTTTGTTGATCTGATCGAAGTGGATGCTGCCAGCCGGACCAAGGTCGAAGACACCCGCGAGCTGCTGGATAATGTGCAATATGCCCCCAGTCGCGGCCGCTACAAGGTCTACCTGATTGACGAAGTGCATATGCTTTCAGGGCACAGCTTCAATGCCTTGCTGAAAACCCTGGAAGAGCCCCCCGAGCACGTCAAGTTCCTTCTCGCGACCACTGATCCGCAGAAACTGCCGGTCACCATTCTGTCGCGCTGCTTGCAGTTCTCTCTGAAGAACATGACGCCGGACAAGATCGTCGATCATCTGCGTCACGTGTTGACCGATGAGCAGATTCCCAGCGATGAAGAATCACTCTGGTTGCTGGCAAGAGCAGCCGATGGCTCCATGCGTGATGCCTTGAGCCTGACTGACCAGGCGATTGCTTTTGGCAATGGCCATCTGGAAGTCAGCCAGGTTCGCAGCATGCTGGGTACCATTGACCACACCCAGGTTTTTGGCCTGCTGGATACCCTGGCCGCCGATGATGCACGTGCCGCCCTGGCGCTGGTCGCCGAGCTGGCGGAGCAGGGCGCTGACTTTACTGGTGTTCTGGCTGAACTGATTACTACCTTGCAGCGCGTTGCTCTGGCGCAGGTTGTTCCGGAAGCGGCTGACGCCGGGCAAGGTGATGCGGCACGGGTGTTGGAGTTGGCGCGCAGCATCAGTGCCGAAGACGTGCAGTTGTTTTACCAGTTGGCATTGCATGGCCGACGTGATCTGCCGCTGGCGCCGGAGCCGCGCGGTGGCTTTGAAATGACTTTGCTGCGCATGCTCGCTTTCCGTCCAGGGACCCTGGGCGAGCCCGAGAGCGCACCACCCGATCCGGCGGGAAAGTCAGCGCGGAGCAGCCAGGCCCAGGCTGACTCCGCAATAGCGGGGGCGCCGGCAGCCGATCCAGTTGCTGCAGCTGAGCCTGCTGTCGCCAAAGAATCTGACATTAATTCCGGTGCTGAATCTGTCGGTGCAGTAGCTTTGCCGTCGGCACCTGAACCTGAACGCCTTGCACCGGTTGAGCAGCCGGTCCCGCCCGCGCCGGAGGCCATCGACGAGCCTCCTGCCGAGGTAGCCAGGCCCGTGGCGCCGCAGCCGTTGAACACGGCCACTCCAGTCAAGCCGCCGCAGAATGAGCCACCCACCGAGTGGTTGCAGGCCACACCTGATGATCCGGGTGAGGAGCGTGGGGATTATGATGATGAGGCGGCGTTGTTGGAATACCAGGGTGACTGGACACCAGCCGCTGAGCCGGATGTTGAAACCCCGACCGACGCTATCAGTGATTTGCCGGCTGCTACCGGCCTGGCCGCCAACTGGCTGGCGTTGTTTCCGCGCTTGGCCCTGAGTGGCTTGACCCTGAGTATTGCGGCCCATTGCCAGTGGGTGCGGCAAGAGGGTAACCAATGGTTGCTGCATCTGGACCCGAGCAACAGCGCCTTGTATAACGACAATCACCGGCAACGTTTGCAGCAGGCGATTATTGATTGTACCAACGAGCCGGTTGAACTCATGGTCGAGGTGGCAGCTCCAACTCAGGAGACACCCGCGATTGCCGAAGCTCGGCGTCGGCACCAGCGCCAGTTGGCGGCTGAAGCGAGCATTCAGTCTGACCCTTTGGTGCAGGCATTGATCAAAGAATTTTCCGCGCGGATCAGTGATGACAGTATCCGCCCCCAGGATATACCCGCGAATTGATGAGGATGAAACGATGAAAGGTGGCATGGCAGGCCTGATGAAACAGGCGCAGGAAATGCAGGAAAAAATGCAAAAAATGCAGCAGGAACTGGCCAATGCAGAAGTGACCGGTCAATCCGGTGCCGGCATGGTCTCTGTGGTCATGAACGGTCGGCACGATGTACGCCGCGTGAGCATTGACGACAGCCTGATGAGCGAAGACAAGGATATCGTCGAGGATCTGGTGGCCGCCGCGTTCAATGATGCGGTGCGCAAGCTGGAACAGCACAATCAGGAAAAGATGTCTGGTCTGACTGCCGGGATGAACCTGCCCGACGGTTTCAAGATGCCCTTTTGAGGCCACTGCATGAGCTTTAGTCCACGAATTCGGCAGTTGATCGACGGCCTGCGCGGTTTACCCGGTGTGGGCCCGAAAACCGCGCAGCGCATGGCTTTACACCTGCTCGAGCGTGACCGCAGTGCCGGTCGTCACCTGGCCGCCGCACTGGATGCGGCCATGGATGGTGTGGGCTATTGCCAGCGTTGCCGTAGTTTGAGTGAAGACGAAATCTGCCGGCTTTGCGCTGACCCCAGCCGCGACGACAGTCTGCTGTGCGTCCTGCAAAGTCAGGCGGATGTCTGGGCGGTCGAGCAGGCGGGGGGCTTCAACGGCCGTTACTTCGTGCTCAAGGGCAGTCTGTCACCCATTGATGGACTGGGGCCGGATGAAATCGGTATTCCCGCCCTGATGGCCAGCATGCAGGGCAGGGATGTGGAGGAAGTGATTCTGGCAACCAATCCAACAGTAGAGGGCGAAGCAACCGCTCACTATATCGCCGGTTTACTTCGCCCCAAAGGCATTAAACTGTCGCGACTGGCTCACGGCATCCCGCTGGGAGGGGAGCTGGAATTTGTCGACGGCGGCACTCTGGCACATGCACTGGCGGGTCGCACCCAGCTCAACTAGGAAGCGAGGCGGCCGCTCTGGTAATCGATCATGGCTTGCTCGATTTCCTGCGGGCTGTTCATCACGAATGGCCCGTATTGCACAATCGGCTCGTCAATCGGCTTACCAGCTATCAGTAGTGCCCGGCTCCCGGCAACACCCGCTTGCAAGGTGAGTTGATTGCCTGGACTCAGGCGCCCCAACTGCTTTGGCTGCAAGATGGCACTGCCCTGGTTGCCGTCGATACGCACATCGCCTTCATACACATACAGCATGGCTGTATGCCCGTCCGGTAACGGCAGGTTCAGCGTTTCTTC